>JAOUJT010000023.1 GCA_029883105.1 Gammaproteobacteria bacterium | reverse complement strand
AAAATCTTTAATAATAGGATAGGAGTTTAGGCTCAGATCAAAACTCTACTCATCCCACGCCTTCTAAAACAACCACCACTCCAGAATCCCTTTGGGCTTCATCAAGTACTCCCTGAACCAAAGGTTCTGGTCGCGCTCTTAATACCCCTTCGACGCAGCCGAGCACTGGAGTCATTTTGGGATTGAGCGGACGGATGTTTGAGTGCGAACGGCTTTATGTTCGCGCGAGTTCCGGGAGCGCCCAAAATGATGAAGCGCGCAGGGAACCCGTAGGGCAAGTCGTGGGGTGCCCTTTCTTTTCGTTAGGTTTCTTTGGGCAAGCAAAGAAATGTAACCTGCCGCGCGGGCGCGGAAGCCCGCATCAAGATTAAATGTGCGCCAGCACACAAAACCCATCCAATAAAAATCCAACCCAGACATCCCTGTCCAAAATAGAAGTAAGTCCTACTTCAATTTAGCTAACAAAAACTCCACCACCCCATCCGCAGCCACATCAGAATTGGCCTCATCCCTGCGACCCTTATATTCCAACACGCCATTATCAATACCCTTTTCACCAACAACGATGCGATGCGGGATGCCGATCAACTCCATATCTGCAAACATCACTCCGGGGCGTTCCTTACGATCATCAAACAACACCTCAATACCGGCGGCAGTAAGCTCCTCGTACAAGGCATCACAGACCTCGCGCACGCGGTAAGACTTGTGCATGTTCATCGGTAACAAGGCCACCTGGAACGGGGCAATATTGTTCGGCCAGGTGATACCCTTGTCGTCATGGTTCTGCTCTATGGCCGCAGCCACCACACGCGAGACACCAATACCGTAACAACCCATGGTCATGATGGCCTGCTTGCCGTTTTCATCCAGCACGGTGGCGTTCATCGCCTCGGAGTATTTCTTCCCCAACTGGAAGATATGACCCACCTCGATGCCGCGTTTGATCTCCAGTTTGCCATGCCCATCGGGGCTGGCGTCGCCTTCGACCACCTTACGCAGATCTGCTACCACGGGCAGCTCCGCATCACGTTCCCAGTTGATGTTGAAGTAGTGTTTGCCATCGATATTGGCACCGGCACTGAAGTCACTCATCACCGCAACACTGCGATCGGCGATGATCGGTAATGGCAGTCGCACCGGACCCAGTGAACCGGGAGCGGCACCGATAGCCGTAATGATCTCTTCCTCTGTGGCAAACTGCAGTGGACTCTCTACGGCGGGGAGTTTTTCTGCCTTCAGCTCGTTCAGCTCATGGTCGCCACGTACCAGTAGGGCCACCAGCTTATGTTCGACCACTTCACTGCCATGGACGATGAGGGTCTTGATGGTCTGCTCTATAGGTTGCTGGAACTGCGCTACCAGCTCATCGATGGTTTTGGCATTGGGGGTATCTACCAGTTCCATATCCTTGGACGGCGCGGGACGTTCCGTGGCCGGGGCGATGGCCTCGGCCAGTTCCACATTGGCGGCATAGTCCGAGGTATCGGAGAAGGCGATGTCGTCTTCGCCGGAGTTGGCCAGTACATGGAATTCATGCGAAGTGCTGCCGCCGATGGCGCCGGTGTCCGCCAGTACCGGACGGAAGTTCAGACCCAGACGGGTGAAGATCTTGCTGTAGGTCTGGTGCATCAGTTCGTAGGTCTCATTCAGGGATTCGTCACTGACGTGGAAGGAGTAGGCATCCTTCATGAGGAATTCGCGTGCGCGCATGACACCAAAGCGTGGGCGGCGCTCATCACGGAATTTGGTCTGGATCTGATAGAAGTTGGCGGGCAATTGTTTGTAGCTCTGCAACTCAGAGCGGATCAGATCGGTGATGACCTCTTCATGGGTAGGGCCAAGACAGAAGTCACGCTGGTGGCGATCCTGTATGCGTAGCATCTCCGCGCCCATCTGTTCCCAGCGGCCCGACTCCTGCCATAGCTCGGCGGGTTGTACCACGGGCATCAATACCTCCTGGGCTCCGGCCTTGTCCATCTCTTCACGTACGATGGCTTCCACCTTGCGTAGTACCCGCAGGCCCATGGGTAACCAGCTATAGAGGCCGGCGGCCAGTTTGCGGATCATGCCGGAACGCAGCATTAATTGGTGGCTGATCACCTCGGCATCGGCCGGGGTCTCTTTGAGGGTAGAGATAAGTAGATTGCTGGTGCGCATGGTGTTTCCATCGTAACGAAATGAATAAGGTTTTTGGCTAGCGCTAAGCATCGTTCAGCGAATGATTAGTGTCAGCCGAGGTAATTGTACTGTTTAAGCGGGAGAGGTGTAAGAGGGGGGCTTAGTGATTGGCCAGCTGTGGGCGGCCATAGTAAAAGCCCTGGCCCAGATCGATGCCGATCTCTTTGAGCAGCTCGGCGGTTTGTGCGTCTTCGATGTATTCGGCGACGGTGGTGATGCCAAGGCTGCTGGCGGTGTTTTGGATGCCTTGTATGACGGCACGGGCACGAGGATCGGGCAGCTTACGGATCAACTCGCCGTCGATCTTGAGGATGCTGATGGGTAGATCCACCAGATAGTGATAGGAGGAGTAACCGCTACCGAAGTCGTCCAACGCCAGGGTAAAGCCAAAGTCGATGAACGGCGCCAGTAGTTCTCTTACCGCGCCGATATCATTCAACAGTTCGCGCTCGGTGATCTCGATGACCATGGGTTTGTTTTCGCTGATCAGCCCATTACATTGTTGGCACTGGTTCTGTGCCTCGGTGAGTAGAGACTGAACCAAATCCTGATGGCGCATCAAATCGCCGGAGATGTTGACGAAGTGTTTGAGAGTGCGCCCTTGGCTTAGCCCAGTTACGCAATGCTGGAAGGCCTGCGACATGATGGTGTGATCGATACGGTGTAATAGATGTAACTGACTGGCGGCCTCGATAAAGTGGCCGGCCTCGATAATCTTGCCATCGTGGTCGACCATACGCGCCAGGGTCTCTTCTGCCACCACTTCGCCGGTTTTGAGATCGACGATGGGTTGATAGGCCGGGACCACACGATTTTCTCGCAACGCCAGATCCAATTGACTACCGATGGCGTGGATACGTACGTAGTTATCACTGGCACCGATGCTGCGATTGCGACCACTGTACTTGGCCTGATAGAGGGCGGCATCGGCAGAGGCCACAAGGCTTTCGATATCGTCCTCATCGGCGGGGCAACTGGCGTATCCAAAGCTGGCGGTGATGTGCAGGGTTTGATTGCCCACATGTAGCGGGGTATCGGTGAGGATAGTGCGCATGCGTTCGGCAAACTGCCCCGCCGCTTCGTGATCCAGTTCGGGCAGGATACAGAGAAATTCCTCGCCCCCCCAGCGACCCAATACATCTTCATCGCGTATGGCGCGGTTAAACAAGGTGGCAATCTGATTGAGTACCTGGTCTCCATAGGAGTGACCTAGACCGTCGTTGATCAGTTTAAAGCGATCCAGATCGAAGAGGATGATACTGAAGATACGGTCATAGCGTTTGTATAGAGACAGTTCGGCCTTGAGTCGATCCTGCAGGCCGCGGCGGTTGAGGATATTGGTCAGCTGATCATGGTTGGCCATATAAGAGAGGTTGTTCAATAGTGAGATCTGCTCGATAGCGGCCCCGACGACATGAGCGAAGGCAGTAAACAGATCAAGACCGATGATCTCAAAATAGTCGTGTTGATCCGCATACAGAGCGATTATCGATTCTGATTTGGAATTCTTTTTACCGATGGGGATGCAGACGGTGGAGAGTAGCTTATGGGCTGCAGCCCGTTCTCTGACCTCACTGAAGATATTGTCGGTGGAGATATTGCCGGTCACCGGGTGCCAGTCCTTGATGGCTTTGCGTAAGGGGCCATAACTTTGATTCGGGGTGAAGATCAGGCTGTAGCCATATTCTTTGGCTGCACCGGCGGCAAAGTTGGGCTTGAGTGTGTCGGCATTGAGATCCTTGGGAATCATCCAGGCCAGTCGTATGTGATCCGAGGAGGTGGACAGCAACACACACACCTCTTGCAGGATGGCATCGGCAGATTCCAGTTGCGACAGTGAGGCCGCGGCATGAAGTAGAGCATGACCCAGAGTGTTGCGCTCTTTTAGCACATCGATCTCTGCAATGGCTAGATTTGTGTGTTCCATGACTTCAGACATGCTCGTAATATTCGCCGCTAAATATACAGGGTAATGTCGGCACTGCGCGATGCAATACTGACCCCAAATATCATAACATTACCTAGAATGTGACGGAGTTCCATCCCCATACGTTTCTCGCGGCATCGAATAAATCGAAATAGACACGTTCTACATTTATAGCAAGTGTGTTTGCATCAGCAAGCCGAGAATACCGTTTCGCTCTGCGGAACGGTGAAGTTGTTTACTGCCAGACAGGCGGGGGGCGCGTTGCAAGCCGAACAACATGTGGAGCTAGACAACCATGGCATGACGCCTCCTTTATAAGCGAGTCACCAAGCCGGCATTGTGTGTGCAATGAGATTTTGGGCGAAAGTATTACAGGCTTTCGACTACGTTAAGCTGATTGCTGCTGACAAATTCCATCACCTGTTGGTGAATGTCTGGGGCGGTGGATTGCAGACGGTCATCCAGGTGTACGCATTTAATGCCGTTGATGATCGATGGATAGAGCATGGCAGAATATTGCAGGCGACCACCTTCGAAAGTCGCCATCAGGCCGCTGATGCGCTCGGCCCAATCGCTAGGGCGAAAACGCTGTCCCGCTTCATCCACGCCTTGAATCAACCAGATCTGTTGTTTGGTTTTTGCTGGCTCGTAGGTGCCATCTGTAAGGGTGAGTTCGGAATTGGAGAGTACGGCAGTATGCATGCGTCTAGCCCTTTAGAGATAGTCTGGAAATTAGAAAGCGGCGAATAATACAGCACTTATGGGATTATTAGTATTATTGATTTAGAAAAGCATGAACTAGTTAACAATTGTATATATTCTGTAATATCAGTCACTTATCTGTATTATCGTAATGTGAAAACAATATCGCATGCTGAGGTAGGGTGTAGCACCATAGAGATATGATATGGTTGCGTGCTGATTTAAGTAGAACGGGACTGCTTGACTCCCCCGACTCATAAGCGGGGAAGGAGATGGGCGATTCAGGTCCTGAGGGCGGGTACACGTGGGGTAAAGTTCAAGCAAATACTTGACCTTAGAGCCCAATATCAGTAACTTTGAGCCCTGTTTGAAACAAATTTATAGCGCCCGTAATTACGGGCGTTTTTATCTTTAGGAGACACGGTCAGTGGAACTCAGCGGTGGTGATATCCTGGTTCGCTTCCTGAAAGACGAAGGTGTGGAGCACATCTTCGGCTATCCAGGTGGAGCGGTCCTGCACATCTATGACGCTCTTTATAAGCAGGATGATGTAAAGCACATCCTGGTCAGGCACGAGCAGGGCGCGACCCATGCCGCTGATGGTTATGCGCGAGCCACCGGCAAACCCGGTGTGGTGCTGGTTACCTCTGGCCCCGGTGCCACCAATGCCGTTACCGGTATTGCCACCGCCTATATGGATTCGATCCCAATGGTGGTGATCACCGGTCAGGTGCCGCGTGCGGTGATCGGTTCCGACGCCTTTCAGGAGGTTGACTCTGTCGGCATCACCCGCCCTTGCGTGAAGCATAACTTCCTCGTTAATGATGTCAGTGAATTGGCGGCGACGCTGAAGAAGGCCTTTTATGTGGCCACTACCGGTCGTCCCGGTCCCGTGGTGGTGGACATTCCCAAGGACGTTACCGATCCCAATGTGAAGGTCCCCTACACTTATCCGGAAACCGTAGAGATGCGTTCCTACAATCCTGTGGTGAAGGGTCATCCGGGTCAGATCAAGAAGGCCGTGGATATGATCGTTGCGGCCAAGCGCCCGATGATCTACACCGGTGGTGGTGTGGTGCTGGGTAATGCCTCTGCGGAGCTGACTGAATTTGTACGTCTGTTGGGTTATCCCATAACGCAAACCCTGATGGGTTTGGGTTCCTATCCTGCGACGGACCAGCAATATGTCGGCATGCTGGGTATGCACGGGACCTATGAGGCCAATATGGCCATGCACGAGTGTGACACCCTGATCGCCATCGGTGCCCGTTTTGATGACCGTGTTACCGGCAAGATCGCTGAGTTCTGTCCCAGTGCCAAGATCATTCATATAGATATCGATCCTGCCTCCATCTCCAAGACCGTCCGCGTGGATGTACCCATCGTCGGTGATGTCTCAGCGGTATTGACCGATATGATCGGTCAGGTTAAGGCCGGTAAGGCCCGACCCGACCAGTCGGCTCTGGGTCAGTGGTGGGAACAGATCGAAAAATGGCGCGGCGAAGATTGCCTGGGCTATGACCGCAACAGTCCGCTGATCAAACCACAGTTCGTGATAGAGAAGCTGTGGGAAGTAACCGGTGGTGATGCCATCGTTGCCTCCGATGTGGGTCAGCACCAGATGTTTGCCGCCCAGTACTACAAGTTTGATAAGCCCAATAAGTGGCTTAACTCTGGCGGCCTGGGCACCATGGGTTTTGGTCTGCCTGCGGGTCTGGGGGCCAAGCTGGCCTATCCGGATCAGGATGTGGCGGTCGTCACCGGTGAGGCCTCGATCCAGATGTGTATCCAGGAGCTGGGTACCGCCACGCAGTATGATCTGCCGGTTAAGGTGATCAACCTGAACAATCGTTACATGGGTATGGTGCGCCAATGGCAGCAGTTCTTCTATGAGAGTCGCTATTCACACTCCTATATGGATGCGATCCCGGATTTTGTTAAACTGGCGGAATCCTATGGTCATGTGGGTATGTTGATCGACAAGCCGGAAGATGTGGAAGGCGCTCTGAGGGAAGCCTTTGCCATGAAGGACCGCTTGGTGTTCATGGATTTCATCACCGACCAGGAAGAGAACGTCTATCCCATGATCGCTGCCGGTAAGGGACAACATGAGATGCACCTGCACTCCGATAATGAGAGGGAGCTGGCGTGATGTTGAGACACATTATCTCTCTGTTACTGGAAAATGAATCAGGAGCCTTGTCGCGAGTGGCGGGATTGTTTTCCGCACGCGGCTATAATATCGAATCACTGACCGTCGCGCCTACCGAGGATGAGACTCTGTCACGTATGACCATCGTTACCACAGGTTCCGATGAGATCATCGAGCAGATCACCAAGCAGCTGAATAAGCTTATCGATGTGGTGAAATTGGTAGACCTGACCGAAGGGCGCCATATCGAACGCGAAATGATGCTCATCAAGGTCGCTACCAATGGCAGTGATCAGCGTGAAGAATTAATGCGTCTGGCGGACATCTTTCGTGGCAACATCATTGATGTCACTGATGCCTCTTATACCATTGAGCTGACTGGGGAATCCGAAAAGCTGGATGCCTTTATCGACACCCTTGCCAAGATGAATATTCTGGAGACGGTACGCTCCGGGGTGATGGGGATTTCCCGTGGCGAAAAGGGTTTACATCTTTAACACTTAAGAATTGAGAGAAGCAAAACATGAGCCTCAACATTTATTACGACAAAGACTGCGACTTATCCATCATCAAGGCTAAGAAAGTAACCATCCTGGGCTACGGTTCTCAGGGCCACGCTCACGCTAACAATCTTAAAGATTCCGGCGTTGATGTTACCGTCGGCCTGCGTGCCGGTTCCGCCTCTGTGGCCAAGGCCGAAGCTTGTGGCCTTACCGTGAAGAACGTGCCTGAAGCCGTTGCCGGTGCGGATCTGGTTATGGTACTGACCCCTGACGAGTTCCAGTCTCAGCTATACAATAATGAAATCGAGCCCAACCTGAAGCAGGGTGCAACTCTCGCTTTTGCCCACGGTTTTGCCATCCATTACAACCAGGTGGTGCCACGTGCAGACCTGGACGTGATCATGATCGCGCCGAAGGCCCCCGGCCACACCGTGCGTAACGAATTCGTCAACGGTGGCGGTATCCCCGATCTGATCGCGGTACATCAGGACGCCTCTGGTAAAGCGAAAGAGGTTGCCCTCTCCTATGCCTCCGGCGTAGGTGGTGGTCGTACCGGCATCATCGAAACTACCTTTAAAGATGAAACGGAAACTGATCTGTTTGGTGAGCAGGCGGTACTGTGTGGTGGTGCGGTTGAGCTGGTTAAGGCCGGTTTTGAAACCCTTACCGAAGCCGGTTATGCCCCGGAAATGGCCTACTTTGAGTGTCTGCACGAGCTGAAGTTGATCGTTGACCTGATGTACGAAGGTGGCATCGCCAACATGAACTACTCCATCTCCAATAATGCCGAGTATGGTGAGTACGTCACCGGTGAAAAGGTGATTAACGCTGAGTCCCGCAAGGCGATGAAAGAGTGTCTGACCAATATCCAGAATGGTGAGTACGCGAAGAAATTCATCCTTGAAGGTCAGTCCAACTATCCTGAAATGACCGCTCGTCGCCGCAACAATGCCGAGCATGCCATCGAACAGACTGGTGAGAAGCTGCGTTCCATGATGCCATGGATTACTGCTAATGCTCTGGTCGACAAGAGCAAAAACTAGGTAATATACAGAGGGGCAAGTCTGACTTGCCCCTCTCCTCCTCATGAATAAAACACGATTTTCTGTTATCTCCAGATCCGGCCTGGGTCTGCTTCTGCTCTGGCTCTCAGTAGCCATTCTTCTTGCGCTTTTGTCACACTGGATCTTCAGTCTGCCCGTGGTCTTACTGCTATTTATGACCGCCTATCTCTATCGTGATCTTCCTCGTACGCTACCCGCTAAACCTCTGGCTATACTGAGTCCTTTGGATGGCAAGATCATCAGTTGCGAGCCGGCTGATGACCCCTACGTGGATAGACATGCTATTTGTCTGCAGACGCAGACTCATGCCCTCGGCCCGTTTGTGTTGCGGGCACCAATGGAAGGCAAGATCGTCAAACAGTGGTTTAGCCCTGCAGGCAAGGACATGGATGGCAAACGCACCTCTGCGGTGATGGCCATGTGGATACGTAGTGACGAAGACGATGATGTAGTGGTGGTGATAAGTCCCCTGTACCGTTGGACACGTATTGTTTGCTGGTCTCAGGCAGGAGAACGAGTGGGGCAGGGACGACGATGCGGTTTTATTCCACTGGGAGCGAAAATTGAAGTATTCTTGCCAGACAATGCACGTATAAAGGTAGATGCAGGGCAAAGTGTGACAGCAGGCGATAACATTCTTGCTGAATTGGTGCATAAATAACTCATAAGCAGACAAGACCATGAACGAACCAATCGATACCGAAAAGAAACGCCGTCGCGGCATTTATCTATTACCTAATCTGTTTACCACCGCAGCCTTGTTTGCGGGCTTTTACGCCATCATCAATGGTATGAACGGGCATTTCGAGGCTGCGGCCATCGCCATTTTTATTGCCATGGTGCTGGATGGGCTGGATGGCCGCGTGGCTCGTATGACCAATACCCAAAGTGACTTTGGCGAGCAATACGACAGTCTTGCAGATTTGATCTCCTTTGGTCTTGCTCCGGCACTGGTGATGTACGAGTGGGCCCTGGCCGACATGGGCAAACTGGGGTGGTTAGCAGCCTTCATCTATACTGCCACAGCCGCTTTGCGACTGGCACGATTTAATGCTCAGATCGGCAGTGCCGATAAGCGTTACTTCACCGGCCTGCCCAGCCCGTCGGCCGCGGGCGTTGTCGCGGGTATGGTGTGGGTGGCGAACGACTATCAAATTAGCGGTGATCAGCTGGTGTGGTATGCCTTTGGACTGACCATAAGCATAGGCCTGTTGATGGTGAGTAATATTCGTTATCGCAGTTTCAAAGACCTGGACCTGAAGGGCAAGGTACCGTTTGTAACAATCATCGTCGTTGTATTGGTCTATGTCTTGATCACCATCGATCCGCCTCAGGTGCTGTTTTCTATTTTTGCTGCCTATGCCATCTCCGGTGTGATTGGCACCATGTTGCTGATACGCAAGATACGACGTGAGCGCAAAAAATCTGGCGAATAGGTCGTACTGCAATCTGATTTACTAATATTAATGTTGTACCCCGTGGCATTACCCGCTGCGGGCGAAGGAGCACGATAGATGAGTGACAAGCTGATTATCTTCGATACCACCTTGCGAGATGGCGAGCAGAGTCCGGGTGCTTCAATGACCAGGGATGAAAAGGTTCGCATTGCCAAGGCGCTGGAGCGCATGCACGTGGATGTGATCGAGGCCGGTTTTCCTATCGCCAGCCCCGGCGATTTCGAGTCTGTGCAGGCGGTGGCCAATGTGATTAAGGATAGTACCATCTGTGGTTTGGCTCGTGCCCTGGATAAGGATATAGACCGTGCTGGTGAGGCTCTGAAGGGGGCCAACTCCGGGCGTATCCACACCTTTATTGCCACCTCGCCGATCCACATGGAGCATAAGCTGCGCATGAGCTCGGATCAGGTGGTGGAACAGGCTGTGCGTGCGGTAAAACGTGCGCGCCAGTATACCGATGACGTGGAGTTTTCTGCCGAGGATGCCGGTCGTTCCGAGTTGGATTTCCTCTGCCGTATCTTCGAGGCGGTGATAGACGCCGGAGCCACCACCATCAACATCCCCGATACGGTGGGCTATAACGTGCCACAGCAGTTCGGTGAGATGGTGGGCAAGGTTATCGAAGGCACACCAAACTCAGACAAGGCTATATTCTCCGTACATTGTCATAACGATCTGGGTCTGGCGGTGGCCAACTCCCTCTCAGCGGTGATGCACGGTGCGCGTCAGGTGGAATGCACCATTAATGGTCTGGGTGAGCGTGCCGGTAACGCCTCACTGGAAGAGATTGTTATGGCGGTTCGTACCCGTGGAGATGTGTTTGACTGTAGTTTGACTCATATCGAGACCACGGAGATTGTCCCCACCTCACGTCTGGTCTCCGGTATCACCGGTTTTGCGGTACAGCCCAACAAGGCCATCGTCGGTGCCAATGCCTTTGCTCACGAGTCGGGTATCCATCAGGATGGCGTGCTGAAGAGTCGTGAGACCTATGAAATTATGCGTGCCGAGGATGTGGGTTGGTCTGCCAACCGCATGGTATTGGGCAAGCACTCAGGTCGAAATGCCTTCCGTACCCGTATGCACGAGCTGGGAATCGAGTTTGCCTCAGAGGAGCTGGTGAACGAGGCCTTTGCCCGCTTTAAGGATCTGGCTGACAAGAAACATGAGATCTTCGACGAGGATCTGCAGTCCTTGGTAACGGAGGCAAATCTACAGACTCTGCAAGAGAAGGTTAAACTGATCTCATTAAAGGTGTGTTCCGAGACCGGGGAGACCCCTAAGGCTGACATTACCATTACGGTGGATGGTCAGGAACAGCAGGGCACTGCCTCTGGTGGTGGTCCGGTGGATGCGACCTTCCGTGCCATTGAGTCGATCGTCAGTAGTGGTACCGAGCTGCAGTTGTACTCGGTCAATAACATCACCAGCGGTACCGATGCCCAGGGTGAAGTGACGGTACGTCTGCAACAGGCAGGCCGCATCGTCAATGGTCAGGGGGCCGATACTGATATAGTGATTGCGTCGGCCAAGGCCTATCTCAATGCCCTGAACAAGATCATGCTTCCCGCCGAACGCGCCCATCCTCAAGCCGCAGACGTGTAAGGATATTTTGCTTTCATGGATGCCCGACAACAAGACTATCTGAAGGCTCTGGGCATCACCGCCTGGGTGCGTCGGGATCTGGAACTGCAGCAAGACCAGGTTATGGATATCGACGCGGAGCCCACGGCCGTATCGGCGGGTAAAGCGCAAGCTCCCCCTGTGGTTGACACTCAACCCACATCAGAGCGGCTTCCTGAAGGAGCTATCGTACCACCAGAGGCAGTGGAGTCTGCACCTGTGGTCGAGAGAGTTGCGCTGCCGGTTACTACGCGTGCTGCCGGGGATTGGGATGGGTTACTACAACAGGTGGATGCCTGCCAACAGTGCGAGCTATATAAAACCCGTTTAAATGCCGTATTTGGTGTGGGTCATCGGCAACCGGAGTGGATGATCATCGGCGACGCCCCCGGTGCCGATGAAGACAAACGCAAGGAGCCCTTTGTGGGCGAAGCGGGTCTATTACTCAATGCGATGCTGCAGGCGGTGGGAATGAAGCGAACCTCGACCTTTATCACCAATAGCATCAAATGCCGGCCACCCAATAACCGAGTTCCCAAGCCGCAAGAGCTGAGTGCCTGCTCTGGCTATTTGCAGCGTCAGATCGAGTTATTGCAACCCAAGCTGATCATCGCTTTAGGGGTCATTAGTGCGCAGGGTTTGCTGCACAGTGAGCAGGAGTTGAGTGAATTGCGTGGCCAGATTCATCACTATGGTGAGCAGCAGATCCCGCTAATCGTCACCCATCATCCGGCCCATTTACTACGTGTCCCCGCTGTTAAGCGTGATAGTTGGGAAGATCTGCAGTTGGCCATGTCTGCCTCTTCCAGCGCCGCTACGAACTAGTCTGATGAACGCTGTTACCAAGGAACAATTGATCTTCAAAACCATAAAGCACTCCGATGTTGAGGAGATGATGCTGATCGAACTGCGAGCCTATACGATACCCTGGTCCGAGGGGATTATCCGTGATTGCATTCAGGCGGGTTATGAGTGTCAGGTGGCTCGGCTAGACGGAGAAATTGTTGCCTATGCCTTTGCCTCCATCGCTGCGGGTGAATCCCACCTGTTAAACATTACGGTTAAACCAGAGGTGCAGGGGTTGGGCTTCGGTCGGCGCATGTTATTCCATATGCTCGACCTCATTCAGGCGCAACATGTGGATACAGTCTATCTGGAGGTACGTCCCTCCAACAAGGCCGCGCGCAAACTCTACCGTTCCGTGGGTTTTGAGCAGATCGGTATCCGCAAAGGCTACTATCCGGATCCTCAGGGTCGCGAGGATGCCATGGTCTATCAGCTGCTGATGTTTGATGGAGTGTGAGTAAGTGGTGTAAATGAGGTAAAATCTCTTTTTTGCCCAGACCGGACCAGCATGAGCGAGCTCCTAGAACAGACCCAGAGACGGCGTACCTTCGCCATCATCTCTCACCCCGATGCGGGTAAGACCACCATCACCGAAAAGTTGCTGCTCTATGGGGGAGCCATCCAGATGGCTGGTACCGTTAAGGGCCGCAAGGCTGCACGCCATGCCACCTCTGACTGGATGGAGATGGAGAAGGAGCGCGGTATCTCGATCACCTCCTCGATCATGCAGTTTCCCTATCGTGATTGCATGATCAATCTGCTGGATACCCCCGGACACGAAGACTTCTCCGAGGATACCTATCGCACCCTCACAGCAGTGGATTCGGCCCTGATGGTGATCGACTCTGCCAAGGGGGTCGAGGATCGCACCATCAAACTGATGGAGGTGTGTCGTCTGCGTGATACCCCCATCATCAGTTTTATCAACAAGCTGGACCGTGAAGGTCGCGATCCCCTGGAGCTGTTGGATGAGGTGGAATCGGTGCTCAATATCCGATGTGCCCCCATCACCTGGCCCATTGGCATGGGCAAGCGTTTCAAGGGCGTGTTTAATCTCTATACCGATAGTATCCATCTGTTTTCTTCCACCCATGGAGGAAAGATTAATGAGGGTGAGGTGGTAGAAGGGCTGGATAATCCGCGTCTGGATGAACTGTTTGGTAACCAGATCGAGGAATTGCGTGAAGAGATCGAATTGGTACGTGGTGCCAGTAACGAATATGACCAGCAGGCCTTTGAAAGAGGAGAGTTGAGTCCGGTATTTTTCGGTTCTGCTATCAATAACTTCGGTGTCGAAGACTTGTTGCAGGCCTTTGTGGACTACGCACCCAGTCCGCTGCCACGTCCAACCAAGACGCGTATTGTCGAGCCGACAGAAGAGGCATTTTCCGGCTTTGTGTTTAAGATTCAGGCCAATATGGATCCCAAACATCGTGATCGTATTGCCTTTATGCGGGTCTGTTCGGGCAAGTACAGCAAGGCGATGAAGCTGTATCAGGCACGCATCGGCAAGGCCTTGCAGAATATCAACGCCATCACCTTTATGGCCCAGGAACGGGCGCATGTGGATGAGGCCTGGCCGGGAGATATTATCGGTTTGCCCAATCACGGTAATATCCAGATCGGTGATACCTTTACTGCGGGTGAAGATCTGAAGTTTACTGGCATACCGAACTTCGCCCCGGAACTGTTTCGGCGTGCCCAGATCAGGGATCCGATGCGTTTGAAGGCGCTGTTGAAGGGCTTGGAACAATTGAGTGAAGAGGGTGCCACACAGCTATTTAAACCCATGCGTAACAATGATCTGATCCTTGGTGCGGTGGGCATACTGCAGTTTGATGTGGTGGCTGAGCGACTGAAGAATGAGTATAAGGTGGACTGTGTGTTCGAAGCGGTGAATGTAGCCACGGCACGTTGGGTAACTTCAGATGATGCCAAGGCGTTGGATAGTTTTAAGAACAAGGCGGCAGATAATCTGGCCATTGATGGAGCAGGCAACCTGACCTATATCGCCCCGACCCGGGTGAATCTGGATCTGGCCATAGAACGGTTCCCGGATATTGAGTTCCACGCGACCCGGGAGCATTGATTAAGAGCATCTAAGCAAAAACCTTTGTGTCCAATGCTCTTTTTAAGGTAAAAATCAACACTATGAAGAACAAACGGACTGTCTTTTCCTGGGCCATGTATGACTGGGCCAACTCGGCCTATGCCACCGCTGTTATGGCGGGATTTTTCCCTGTTTTTTTTAAAAGTTATTGGGGTGGTGAACTACCAGCATCGGAAAATACCTTCTATCTGGGGCTGGGTAACTCTATTGCCAGTTTGATTATTGTATTACTCGCGCCCGTTCTGGGTGCCATATCCGATTGTGGAAATAAGAAAAAGGCCTTGCTGAGCTTCTTCGCCTTTGTTGGCATTTTAATGACTGCTTTGCTCGGATTGATAGGCCAGGGGCAATGGATGTTGGCACTGATTATCTATGTTGGTGCCACGTTGGGTTTTTCCGGTAGTGTGGTTTTTTCTGATGCACTATTAATGGATGTTGCCGAGAAAGAGGATTACGACCGTGTCTCCGCACTGGGCTACGCAATGGGTTATATCGGCGGAGGCCTGTTGTTTGCCATTACGGTACTTATGGTTAAGCAACCCGCCTGGTTTATGCTGAGAGATAGTACTAGCGCCATTAGCGTGGCATATTTTTTGGTTTCGGCATGGTGGTTATTATTTTCCCTACCTCTGCTCATGTTTGTCCACGAAAAAAAGCAAAGAGCACAAAAGGCCGTTGGGTTTGGATTATTTGCTGCTGGTATTAAACAATTACTTGGCACGGTGCACGAGATAAAACGTCTGCATGTGGTGTTTACCTTTCTAATTGGATATTGGTTATATATTGATGGGGTGGATACAGTTGTTCGCATGGCGATCGATTATGGGATTTCTCTGGGCTTTGACTCCGGAAAGTTGATCATCGCCTTGTTGATTACCCAATTTGTTGCCTTTCCAGCCGCACTGATCTACGGCTATCTGGGCAGCAGATATGGTGCCAAACAGGGGTTGTATGTTGGTATTGCTGTTTATCTTATATTGGTGTTTTGGGCATCCATTATCACATCCATCAGTGAGTTTTATACCCTGGCAATAATTGTTGGTCTGGTACAGGGCGGTGTGCAGTCTCTCAGCCGCTCTCTTTACGCTCGAATCATCCCTGCCAATCGCAGTGGCGAATTTTTTGGTTTTTATAATATGGTGGGTAAATTTGCCGCGGTGATTGGGCCAGTATTGATGGGAAGTGTGGCGCTCGCGACAGGTAGTAATCGCTATGCGATGCTTTCTATCTCCATTCTATTCATCCTGGGAATTTGGTTTTTGATGAAGACTGATATACCGAAAGGTGAAGAAATGGCTCGTATACTAGAAAAATAATCAATATCAAGGGGGCGGTAATATGGACAGTGAGAAAAAACAGGGAATATTAACTACCTTTAAAAGCGTCATTGCAGCATTTTTGGGCGTGCAAAGCCGTCGGCAGCACGAAGAAGACTTTGCCAAAGGTTCTGCAGGCACCTACATCATCGTTGCCCTCATATTCGTCATTCTGTTTGTAGCTGCCGTGATTACCGTTGTAAGGCTGGTGATGTCATCTGCGGGTTTGTGATACATAGGCGCCAGAGGTAGCGCTTTGTCGGGTGATTAATATGCGCTATTTCACAAAATTGTAACAAGCGAGTCAATACATAGATCGTTCTAGCGGTATAATCCCCAAATATCCATATGCAGTATCTAAGACCATGAGTGACAATACTGAAATCAATAAGCCTGTAGGCCTGCTCGCTTTACCCTCCATTTATGATCGGAGTGCGGAGCCTGGGGTCATGTTAATGGCGTATGTACGTGAACAGCTGGCTGCTGGCGGATTGCCCCGACATGGGGATCAAAAACAGGCAGGTGCAGAGCTATCCGGCCTGGTGCCGAGAGGTGCCTTTGGTGATACCGGTTTTAGTGTCCAGGAATTGAGTCAAAAAGAGCTGGATTTTCACATCGTCATTTCCGCTTCAGGTACAGGGATAGAGTATACCGATTGGAGTGACTGGCAGGCGGGCGTAGGTAGTATGAAAGCCCATGAGCCGATCAATCAAAAGATTTTACATCCGCAGATTCGTGATATCTTCCGTGAAATGGGTTTTGAGGTTAAAAAGGTAAAAAACGACTCCTTTGAAAAGTATGACAATGATGACGTTTCTTACAATGTCATCACCAATTACCCGGAGATCCTCAAGATATCGGTGGGTGAGAGCTCTGACAATCTTAAGGGAGTCTCCAAGCAGTGGGATGCCTTCTTTGATAGTGTCAAACCCAATAAGCGCATATAGCATCTTTCTTGTTTTGATTTTATTGATAAAAATGCCCCGCACTGCGGGGCTTTTTTTATGCCATCTGTGATGAGATGAAGTTAGGTAGTCTGAGGCCTCTTACATCGCCTTTATCTTTTCCAACTGTTCATTCAGTTGTGACAGTGATGTCTCCATCTCCGCCAGTCTGTCACGTTCCTTTTGCACTACGGCAACAGGGGCCTTGCTGACAAAACTGTCATTATTGAGCTTACCGGCAGTGAGCTGTATATCCTTGCTTAATTTCTCTATCTCTCTGCTCAGACGTGCCTGTTCGGCATCCTTGTCTATGAGGCCAGCCATGGGGACCAGTAGTTTCATTTGGCCCACCAGTGCGGTGGCGGATTCCGGTGCCTCGTCGTCATCATTAAGGACGGTGACGGATTCGGTGCGGGCGAGAAACGTTATAGTGGCGTTGTGGGTCTTTACGCGTGCCTGATCTAAAGCACTGGCACCCTGTAGCAGTACAGGCAGAGCCAGGCTTGGCTTGATGTCCATGCCGGAGCGGATCTGGCGTACGCCGATGATAAAGCCTTTTAACCACAGCATCTCACTGAGAACTGCCTCATCATTGAAACGCGTATCTACGATGGGGAAGGGCTGGGTGACGATGGTGGGTGTCTCTATGGCCGCCAGTGGGGCCACACGTTGCCAGATCTCTTCAGTGATATAGGGCATGATGGGGTGAGTCAGACGCAGCAGACTCTCCAGTACCTGTACCAGAGTCTGACGGGTACCACGCTTTTGCGCCTCGGTACTTGTCTCACTGTTTAAGACAGGCTTGGTCAGTTCCAGATACCAGTCGCAATACTCATCCCAGGTAAACTCGTAGATGGCCTGGGCGGCGTGGTCGAAGCGATATCCCTCAATAGCACTGTCTACCTGCTCAATGGCCTGATTGAGACGGGCACGGATCCATTTGTCGGCCACCGATAGTTCTATCTCACCGCCATTCTGGCCGCAGTCCTGTTCCTCGGTGTTCATCAATACAAAGCGACTGGCATTCCAAAGCTTGTTGCAGAAGTTGCGGTAGCCCTCGACACGACCCATATCGAAGTTGATGTCGCGGCCAGTGGAGGCCAGCGAGGCAAAGGTAAAGCGCACCGCATCGGTGCCGAAGGCAGGGATACCATCGGGGAACTCCTTGCGGGTCTGCTTTTCGATCTTCTCTGCCAGATGTGGCTGCATCATCCCGCCGGTGCGTTTAGCCACCAGTGAGTCGAGATCGATGCCATCGATGAGATCGATGGGGTCGAGCACATTACCCTTGGACTTGGACATCTTTTGGCCATGGGAGTCACGCACCAGGCCGTGAATGTAGATGTCCTTAAAGGGTACCTGGCCGTCCATAAACTTCATGCCCATCATGATCATACGGGCGACCCAGAAGAAGATGATGTCGAAGCCTGTTACCAATACCGAGGTGGGGTAGAAGGTCTTTAGTGCCTCGGTTTGTTGCGGCCAGCCCAGAGTAGAGAAGGGCCACAAGGCAGAGGAGAACCAGGTATCGAGAACATCCTCATCCTGTCTTAAGACAACATCGTGAGACAGCTTGTGTTGTTCACGTACCGCTTCTTCAGAGCGACCCACATAGACATTGTCCTGTTCGTCATACCAGGCAGGGATACGGTGTCCCCACCAGATCTGACGGCTGATACACCAGTCCTGGATATTGTTCATCCATTCGTAATAGGTGTTCTTCCAATTATCGGGTACGAAACGAATGGTGCCGTCTTTCACAGCCTTGATGGCGGGTTCAGCCAGCGGAGCGACCTTGACGTACCACTGATCAGTGAGCAGGGGTTCGATCACTGCGCCGGAGCG
>JAOUJT010000222.1 GCA_029883105.1 Gammaproteobacteria bacterium | reverse complement strand
ATAGAGAGGATCTTTTCCGCCACCTCATCCTTTCGCACCAGGCCTGTGATCTGTGGTTTCTGCAAACGCTCTGCAACCCTGAGGGCTATCTTTCCGAAACCAATAATCCAAACATTGTCTGCCATATTTCACCCATTTTTTACAAGTTTGCCACCTATTTCATACTTATATGTACTGCATGATGCTTTATTTATATCTGGTGTTCGCAGATAATACAGCGCTTTACTTGGTTATTCATCCAGAGAGCAGTCCATGAGTTTTACCGTCACCGTTAAGCCCAGCAATCACCAGTTCACCATCGAAGAGAATGAAACCATTCTAGATGCGGCCCTCAACAATGGCCTCTCTTTTCCCTACGGCTGCCGTAGTGGTGTCTGTGGTGCCTGTATGAATAAGGTTCTGGAGGGAGAACTGCATTACGGTGACGACCTGCCTCCTGCCCTGTCTGCAGACGATGTAGCGGCCGGGATGGGACTGTTTTGTCACGCCTATGCCAAGAGTGATGTGGTGGTTGAGGTAAAAGAGGTGGTCACCTCCAACGAGATCCCGCTAAAGAATCTGCCGGTACGCGTCGCCAGTGTGGAAAAGCTTTCACACGACGTGATGAAGGTGATGCTGAGGTTGCCCGAGACCGAGCGCATGCAGTTCCTCGCCGGTCAGTATATCGACATCCTGATGCCGGATAACAAACACCGCAGCTTTTCCCTCGCCAATGCGCCGCATGAAGACGAACTTCTGGAGCTGCATATCCGTCATATCGATGGCGGTCGCTTTACCGATAAATTGTTTAATGGTGAGGTAGGAGAAAAAAGCATCCTGCGCATCGAAGGTCCACATGGTGGCTTCTATCTGCGCGAGGATTCTGCGCGTCCGATGATCTTCATAGCCGGCGGTACTGGCTTCGCGCCAGTGAAGGGCATCATCGAACACGCCTTTGCCGAAGGCGTTACCCGCCCTATCTATTTGTATTGGGGCGTACGTACCAGAGCAGATCTATATATGGTAGAGCTGGCAGAGAAATGGGCCGCCGAACATACGGACTTCCAGTTCGTACCTGTCTTGTCTGAGCCTACGGCTGCGTGTATCTGGGACGGACGCCTCGGCTATGTCACCGACGCCATCATGCAGGACTTTGATGATCTGTCGGCCTATGACCTCTACGCCAGTGGTGCACCGGCGATGGTCTACGCCGGTCGCGATGCCTTTGTCACCAAAGGCATGGACCGTGAACGTTACTATTCAGACGCCTTCGAGATCGCTGGAGACTGAGCCAGCTTACCCAGAGCCGGACGCAGCGGCTCTGGTACCTTACAACTCTCACACTCTTCTGGAGTGAGGGTAAACGAAGTACACTCGAGGCGATCCAGCAACAGGTTCATCCCTTTGCGATAACAATCCCGCGCCGCCTCATCCTCACCCAACTGATCCAGCAGGGTACCCAGTTCACGATAGGTCTCACCGCGTGCCGACTGTGACAGACTGGCTTCCAGATAGGCCCGAGCCTTGCCCCACAAACGGTTGTGTAGGCACAGACGCCCCAGTGATAACAGCAACACCGCATCGTGCTCGTGCTGTTTTAAAAATCCCTCGGCAAAGGCCAGGCTCTTTTCCGGCTTGGCAGCCCGAACCATACCGTAGACATGCATCAGTGATGGCGTCCAACGACGCTTGAGACTGGAACGCAACAGGGTCTCGGCCTCTTCCAACAGAGAGGTCTCTACCAGTGCGCGACTATAAGGCACAATAAACAGCTCTTTCTCACGCTGCGACTTGGGCAGTTCACTCCAGAAGGTTTGTAGACGTCTGGAAAGACCACTGCTTATCGCCAACTCCAGTTGTTTAGAAAAGACCTGCTGTTCCAGTTGTGCATAGGCCTCGTTCTCCAGCACCTTACGTTTGCGCAGCTCCGGTAACAGCGTGACCAGATCTCCCCAAGCCTCCAACTGGGTGTAGACCTGTACCAATAACAACAAAATATAAGCATGGCCCGGTTGCACCTGACGTAAACGGTTGAGGCTGGCCAGTGCCTGCTCCAGCTGACCATGAACCAACTGCAACTCAGCCTGGGTCAGTCCCACGGCCATATTGGCCTCCGGCAGGGCCTGATGGGCCAGCGCCAGATAGTGATCCCGCTCCTCGTAGCGCCATAGTTTCTGTGCCGCACGCGCTGCCGACAGATAATCCACCAGCGGGTTCTCACTCAGCCTCGCGCTCTTACTAAAGAGTTTTTCTGCCTCTTTCCACCGGCCTTCGGCATAGGCCATCTGCCCACGTTGCTCAAAATCCAGCGCCTTGCGATCCAGCCGTTTTACCCGCCACTGCCCCACCCCCTTGGGCAGGCGTACCACACCACGCCAGAGCAATAGAGAATAGTGAAACAGAGAAAATAACAATAAGGAGAGAATGGCATAGAGGCTAAATGAGGTTTCCAACACCCATTTACCCCAGCTGAGCAGCACGTAACCGCTGTCAAACTGGGCAAACAGCGCCAGTGATACCACCACCAACAGCAGAGTCAGAGAGACAAACAGGCGGCGCATTATCGTGCCCCCTTTTGCATATCCTTGGTGCGTTTAAGCCGGGTCTGTTGCAGGGCCTGCAGGGACTGGCTGAGATCAGGCAGGTCAGGGCGGATCTGCACCTCGTGTAGCGCGGTCAGATGTTTTAACACCTCACGGGTGGCAGGGCTGCCGGTATCATAGAAGCTCTCTATCCAGCCCCTGGTGGCCATCAAACCGTCCCTGTAAAGCTGAGCCTCGCCGCGCAGCAGGGCCAGCCTCACCGCTTCCAGTTTGAACAGCAGATTTTGTTGCAAATAGGCCGCCTGTTCCAGCTCCAGCAAGGGGCCGGGGGGACGTTCTACACTGCGTATGGAGATCAGCTTGCCCAATCGCTCCGAAAGATCATCCCATACCTCAGACACATACCTGGCCTCGGGCTTGGTTTCCCCCGGTTCACTCAGCTTGGAGGGAGCCGTAGGTTCTGGCTTGAGGATAGGCATTTGTACGATGGCCTCGCCCAGGGTATTCAGGCGCAGACTCAGGCCGGCCACATCCACCACCTGTATAGCCTCCAGGGCAGCTATTTCCCGCGCCAATTGATTGCGCACCGGTATCCAGTACGGGTCCTGGGTATCAAACAGGCGGCTATCGGCGGATTTCAGCGCCGCCAGTGCCGACTTCACATCCCGCTCCAGCAGCAAGCGGTGATTGGCGACACGGATCAAATACTCGGACTCGGAGACCAGCCAGTCCATGTTGTCCTTGCCCTGCATGGTAAGGATGGATTGCTCAAGCACGGCGACTCGATTATCGCTGTCACTGATCTGTTGCTTTAGACGTTCATTACCACGCACAAAGTCGGACTGGATCTGCTCGGCAGAGAGGGCAATGGAGCGGGTCAATACGCTGTATTCCTGCCACAAATAATAGACACCACCGGCGGCGCTCGTGGCAATAAGAAAGCTCAATACGGCGGGCCAGCGTCGACGTTTGGCGGCACTGGTGTGCTTGTCCTTGATTCGCTTTTCCGGCTTGCTCTTCACCTTGGCCTTGGCCGGAGAGTCCTTATTATCTTTGTCTTTGGATTGCGTCATGCCTATTCCCGTTACTCTAATAGTTTGCCTCGATGCCATGCGCCGAGTGCGGCAACGATCCCGTTGTCACTGGCCTCGGCGGCGATGATCGGGGTCTGATCGATGCCCAGTTCCCGTGCCAACTGTACCAATCTCTCATTTATCACCAAAATCGGCGTCTTGCGCAACCACTGGCGTCCCAATTGACCCACCATGTCGTACAGATTTCGCAGCCCTTCACCACTGGTAAGCACAATAATATCGATCTCGTTACGCGCCCAGGCGTGCATCAGGGTACTGTTGTCCACCTCCGGACGGCTGCGGCGATAGACCTCGGCATACTCCACCTCGGCACCACGTTCACGCAGGGTTTGTGCCAACAGTTCACGGCCACCCTCGCCACGCACGATCATGACCCGCTTGCCAGCCATCGGCTGCATCGCTGGCAAGGCCAGCAGACCTTCACTGTTAAATTGTTTGGTCGGTACGATATCTGACTCCCGGCCCAGGATACGCTTCAGCTCACGGCCACTGCCACGTCCAACAGTAGCGGTTTGTAGGCCCTCAGGCAGACCACCCTGAGCATTGATAATATTCATACCCCGTGCCACCGCATTGGGGCTGATAAAGATGATGAGATCAAATCCGGCCAGCTGCTGGAATTGCGTTGCCAGCTGCGCCTGTTGCGGACTGTCCTCTATCTCTAAAACAGGATAGTGAAGGCTTACCCCACCTGCCGCCTCAATTAGTTCACAGAGTGTCTGCTCCTGTCCTCGCGGGCGCGTGACCACCACATGTAGACCGGCCAGATCCACCACCGACTCAGGCGTCGGCATAGACATCCTTGAGGATCTCGGCGGCACCACGTGAGAGCAGGTCCTCGGCTAGCTGTTCACCCAGGGCCTCGGACTCGGCAATCGGGCCACGGATCTCGCCACGAATCATCTCACTGCCATCGGGACGACCCACCAGCGCACGTAACCAGATCTCATCACCTTCCAGTAATGAGTAACCACCGATAGGCACCTGACAACCACCTTCCAGGCGATTGTTCATGGCCCGCTCCGCACGTACCCGGATCGAGGTGGTCTCGTCATTCAGGCAAGCCAGCAACTGATGGATACGCTCGTCACCCTCACGGCACTCGATACCCACTGCGCCTTGACCTACCGCCGGCAGCGAGACCTCGGGTTCAATGTATTGCGCGATACGCGATTCAAACTCAAGACGGATCAGTCCCGCAGCAGCGAGGATGATGGCATCGTATTCGCCATCGTCCAGCTTCTTCAGTCGGGTATTCACATTGCCGCGCAGGTCGAGGATGTTCAGGTCCGGACGCAATTCGCGCAACTGGCAGGTACGGCGCATGCTGGAGGTACCCACACGAG
>JAOUJT010000220.1 GCA_029883105.1 Gammaproteobacteria bacterium | reverse complement strand
ACGCCCTTGAGGGCGATCATACATAACGGCATCGGCGGGTATCAAGCCGACCATCTCATGTCGCTTTCCCTGCCAGACGATAGCGCGGCTCAGATACATGAGGCCTCCACACTCGGCATAGGCAGGTAACCCAGCTTCAATAGACTCATGTATGGATGTGCGCAGTCCAATATTAGCCTCTAGTTCTACCATCTGCATCTCGGGAAAGCCGCCACCGATGAACAGCCCATCGACCTCGGGCAGAACCGTATCGTGTAAGGTATCCAGCTCCACCAGTTCTGCGCCAGCTTGTTGCATAGCCTCCAGATCGCCGGGATAGTAAAACCCAAACGACGCATCCCTGGCGATGGCGATACGCACGGGATCACCCCTGTGGATTATCGCAGGCTGATGCGTGCTGACGATCTCCGGTGCGGAGCTGGCCACAGACATCAGTGCTTCCAGATCCACCTGCTCATCGATCAGCCGACCTAGCTCAGCGATCTTTTTATGCGCCTGTTTGTCTTCATTTCCGGGCATCAGACCCAAGTGACGCTCGTCTATATTCATCGCCGGATGGCGGTGCACTGCACCCAGCACAGGGATGTCGGTGTATTCTTCAAGTACGGCTCGAAGTTTCCCCTCATGGCGCCCGCCACCCACCTGGTTCAGGATCACACCGGCGATATTTATCTCTGTATCAAACCCCTGGTAACCCAACAGCAGCGGGGCAACACCACGAATACTGCCGCGTGTATCCAGGACCATTACCACAGGCGCTTCGAGCAGTTTTGCCATGGCGGCATTGCTATCCGAGCCGTGTAGATCCATGCCATCAAAAAGACCTTTATTGCCCTCGATCAGGCAGATATCTGCCGCCTGGCTATAGTGGCTGTAGGTATACAGAATCTCTTCATGGCTTTGGGTGTTAAAATCGAGGTTGTGGCAGGGACGACCGGTGGCCTGGCTAAGCCAGATGGGATCGATATAGTCAGGTCCCTTTTTAAATGGCTGAACCAGATAGCCCTTTTTACTCAAAGCGGCACACAGACCAATACTCATGGTGGTCTTACCAGAAGACTTGTGAGCAGCGGATATATAGAAGTGGGCCATGGGAGGAAGGGGATATTTAATTCGGGGACGGGAAACAAACCGGGCGGCCTAGGCCGCCCGGAGAGTGCTTTAGGCGTCTGCCTTGCTGTGGTGAGGATCCACCACATCATCGGCCAGACTTTCCGGCAACATGCGTAGCGCACGCGCTACAACTGTCACCAGTAGCATGGCGACAGCAAAGCCACCAAGTCCTAACAGGGTCTCTGCCAGGCTGGGGCTGTAGTTGTTAACTACACCATCTGCAAAGGAGCTGCTCACTTCCATACCGGGGAACATATCCAGAGGGTAGGCTTGACCACCGACGATGATCACATACAGCTGAGCAATACCACCGAGGATGATCAGCAGTGAGGCCAGACCAATAAGGGTACGGCTGTCACGGGTTTTACGGCAGTAGAGCAGGAACAGTGGCAACAGACCACCAATGACAAAGTGACCCCACCAGTACAGATTGGTAAAGATGCCACCATCACGCAGGATGAAGGCCTCAACACCATGATGCTCTGTGGCGTACAGATTAGTCAGGTGGAACACAAGACTAAAGTACAGCACAGCACCGACGAAGACGCCCAGCAGGTTCTTCAGGCGGCGTACAATACCATCACCCAGAGGGCGATTGGTCCACTTATAGGCCGCGAACATTACCAGCATAAATACCGCCAGACCAAAGGCGAAAGACATGATGATAAACATCGGTGCCATGATGGCGGCATCGTAACCCTGTCGGGCCACGAGGAAGCCAAAGATGGAACCGGTACCAGTGGTCAGAACCAGGCGCCAGATAAAGGCTGCAAAGCCGGCAATCTTGCCGTATTTGACCATGGTCGGGTCCAGTTGGGTCCACAGGTACACCACCAGAATAGCGAGGAAGCCATTATAGAGGATGATGTTCCAGGCAAAGATGGACTTGAAGTTGTAGTAGGTCATAGCCACGATCAGACGATCCGGACGACCCAGGTCCAATACCAATACCATCAAACCACCCAGCAACAGCGCAGCGGCCAGTACGGTAGACAGCGGGGCCAGGGGCTTGTATTGGTATCGACCAAACACAGATGCGATGGAGGCAACGTTCAGGGCACCGGAGGCAGCAACAATCAGGAATAGGGCAAACACATGCGGCATGCCCCAAACAATCTGGTTGTTCATACCGGTCACATGGTGACCGTTATGTTCCATGAAATAGACTGCACCCAGGGCAACAAGAATGAGGGCTCCGAATACACCTAGCAGGGCATAAAAACCCATGCTTTCATTTACTTCACGTAAGATAGGCTTCTTCATTGTTATATACCCTGATATCTGACGCTGGGGTTGAGACCCAGATCGGCACGAATCTGCTTGCCACCGTATTGTTTCAGGCGCTTGGCGATCTCGGAGTTAGCATCATTCAAGTCACCGAAGACCATGGCCTTGCCGTTTTTGCCAGGACAGGCCTCAACACAGGCGGGGCTACCACCGGCATCGACACGCTGTACACACATGGTGCAGGACTCAACAGTTCCCTTACCACGAGGGGCAACAGTCGCTTGTCCCTTAAGCTCTTCGTGAATGAAGGAACGGGCCTTGTAGGGACAGGCCATCATGCAGTAACGACAACCGATACAGATATGCTTGTCCACCAGAACGATACCATCATCACGTTTCATAGACGCACCGGTAGGGCAGACGTCGACGCAAGGAGGATTCTCACAGTGCTGACACATCACAGGCAGAGACTGCTGGTGACCGGTATTGGGGTCCTTCAGTTCTACCTTGCGGATCCACTGGGCCTGCTGTTCACTGTTAGATTTTGTCTCGTTCTTACCCCAACCGTTTTCGGTCTGACAGGCTGTGACGCATTTGTCACAGCCAGAGTCACATTGGTTGGTGTCGATGAGGATTCCCCAACGCTGTTTGCTGCTGGCCGCCTGGTCCAGTGAACGGGCTTGGGCAGGGGTATGCAGAAGTATGCCTGGTGCAATCGTTACACCGGCAACCACTGCAGCAGAATTACCGAGAAATTTACGACGGGACTGATCGGCTTGATTATTGATACTCATTTCGCCTCCCCGTTGGCAATCGCATCAAGCATTTGACGGGAAACAGGGGCACTCTGCATGGATGCATGGTGTTTGTTATCCGGAGTCAGTTTGTGCTTGTAAGCAGATTTGTTCATGGATTTTGGCAGATCCGAGTGACACTCGAAGCAATCAAGCTTTACTGCAGCATAGGTATGACAGGTGCTGCAAAAATGCTTGGGGCTATCGATACGGGCCACTTTGCCACTTTCATCAGGCTGAACATGACATTCGAGACATTCGTTCAGACTGTGTTTTTTGGTTCTAATACCACGACGCAGTGTGTCATCACGCTGATGTTTCAGAAGATCCATATGGTTCTTGCGAATAACATCAGTGGGTTCTACACAGGCGTCACCTTTACCCTTCGCCACCTGTGGGGCATCGCCCGCATGGGTGGAGAGGGGCAGGGCCAGAAGCCCTGCCATGATAAGCGGTAATCCCGCTACTACGCGTCGGATTGACACCTTATCTCCTCCCTATAATTGTTATTCACCCATGCCCATGTCGATGTAACCGGTAGGGCATACATCTGCACAGATATGGCAACCGATACAACGGTCATAGTCGGTGTACACGTAACGACCCATGGTAGCTTCTTTCTTGGGCGTACGATGTACTGCATCTTGAGGACAGTAGATAACACAGTTATCACATTCGAAACACATACCACAGCTCATGCAGCGGCCAGCTTCTTCCTGTGCCTGCTCTTCACTCAGACCCTTCATTCGCTCCTGGAAGTGACCCAGAACCTCAGTGGAATCCGGCACATCTTCTTCACGTATCAGGCGAGCTTCTTCCTTGAAATGGCCCAGGAAGAGTTTGTCTGCAGGGATGATCTCGTTCTTGGAACGGTCTTCATAGTTGTGTACGGCGTAGTTAGCCTCGGAGGTACCACGATCTTCGTTGTCGTGGGTGTACTCAGCAGGCTGCAGGCCGGTGTCCATCAGCTTGGACATCAGGTTGAAGTGGTGCTTATCAACCTTAGGACGCTTGCCCAGCTCTTCGCTCTTCAGGTAGTGGTCGATAGACTCTACCGCGATGGAGGCCTGACCGATAGCCGTGGTCAGCAGGTGAGGGCGAACGATATCACCAGCAACGAAGTGACCTGGTTTGCCAGGAACCTGGAAGTGCTGGTCGGCATCGATGAAGCCATGACCGTTATCCAGAGATTCCAGACCCGTCATTTCACCTTTCTGGCCGATAGCAGCAACAATCAGGTCAGCTTCGATTTCGAATTCGGAACCTTCGATAGGTGTCTTACCGTCGTCTTCCAGTTTTACAACCTTCAGAGCAATGGCACGGCCATCGGCGTTCTTCACAACACCAACGGGGCTCAGACAACCCTGTACGCTAACACCTTCACGGTTGGCATCATCAATCTCATGCTGTGCCGCAGGCATCTTCTCAATAGGAGAACGAGAGATCAGGGTAACGGTAGCACCTTCGCGGGTAGCGGAAGAGGCAACATCGTGTGCGGTGTGACCCAGAACGATGTTCTCAGGACGATCCTTCTCTGCGATGTTAGTGATGTGACCCAGACGACGAGCAACAGAGGCCACGTCGATAGAGGTATCACCACCACCGATAACAACAATCTTTTCAGAAACCAGCTGTAGACGACCTTCGTTAAAGGCACGCAGGAAATCAACACCGGTCAGACAGTTTGGAGCATCAGCACCTTCGATAGGCATCTGGCGACCGGAATGGGTACCAACGGCCCACAGTACAGCGTCGAAGTTCTTCTCAACTTCTTCCATGCTGATGTCACGACCAACACGGGTTTCCATCTTCACCTCTACGCCCATATCAATGATACGGTTCATCTCGCCGTGCAGTACA
>JAOUJT010000221.1 GCA_029883105.1 Gammaproteobacteria bacterium | reverse complement strand
CCCCAGATACAAACCAGTACCAGCATGAATATGCCGGCCACTATCTTTAGGGTCTGTTTTAAGCCATCGAGGGAACTCAGGTCCAAGGCCCACAGGCTGAGGCCTCCGACGATGGCTCCGGCCAGAGCATAGCTACTCAGGCGACCCAGATTATAGGCAAGAATGTAAGGAAAACTGGCCCACCAGTCACCCCGCTTCTCTTCGGCCAGGCCATAGCTCAACACCCCGACGATCCCACCACACATGCCTACACAGTGGGTACCACCAAAGAACCCCATAATAAAGGCCGCAACATAGACAAACTCATCCATACGCCTTACGTCCGTTCTGCTGGATCAGATAGAGGCATAACAGGATCGCAGGCAACCCCAGCACGGCGGTGGTGGTAAAGAAGGTCTGATAACCATAGCCATCCACCATAAAGCCGGAAAAACCTCCCATGAACTTGGCAGGCAGGGTCATCAGAGAGCTAAACAGGGCGTACTGGGTGGCGGTATAGGCGGTATTGGTGAGACTGGAGAGATAGGCGATAAAGACCGCGTTGGCAAAGCCTCCACTCAGGTTATCGGCACTCACTACGAAGGCCAACAGGCTCAGGTCTGGCCCCACCGTCGACATATAACTGAACAAAAGATTGGTGGCTGCGGCAAAGATGGCGGCCAGTAAAAGCGGATACAGCAGACCGTAGCGCATGACTATGAGGCCACCGACGGCGGTACCGAAGATAGTCATGAAGAAACCAAACACCTTGGTGACGTTGGCGATGTCGGTCTTGCTAAAGCCCAGATCCAGATAAAAGGGATTGGCCATAATGCCCATGGTGATATCGGTAAGGCGAAAGGTGGCAATAAAAAGAAGGATGAACAGGGCCATGCGACCATTACGGCTGAAGAAGTCAACAAACGGGGCCACCACGGTACTGCCAAAGCCTTTTACCAGGCGATGCTGCCAAGCATTTAGACTCTTCCCATGTTCCAGACGTTCAATGAGGTTCGCCTCACGACTCCCGGTAGAGGCCTCGGCCCTGCGCTCAGGTTCACGAATAATCAGCACCGCAGCCATACCCACCGTCATCAACAGCGCCATCACCGTATAGGCATAGGGCCAGGAGGTGGCATCGGATATATAAAAGGCCCCGGCACCGGCCACAAGCAAGGCCAACCGGTAACCCAGTATATAGGTGGCCGCCATCGCCCCCTGGTATTCCTTCTCTACCGCCTCGATACGATAGGCATCGATGGCAATATCCTGCGTGGCTGAACTAAAAGCCACCAGCAGAGCAAACAGGGCCAGAGGCAGGGTATGCAATGGATCGGTCATGGCCATACCAAACAGACCCAGAGCAATACCCATCTGCGCCACCAACATCCAGCTACGACGGCGACCTAGCATACGAGTAAGTACGGGCAGCTGCAGACGATCCACCACCGGGGCCCAGAATACCTTGATGGAGTAGGTAATTCCTATCCAGCTAAACAGGCCGATGGCACTGCGACTGATACCAGCTTCGGTGAGCCAGGCAGATAGTGTTGAGAACACGAGAAGAAAGGGTAGTCCGGCTGAAAAGCCGAGGAATAACATACCTATCACTCGAGGGCGGCTATATACCAGTAGGGATTCACGCCAGCTATGCAGGGGTTGAGGCATCGTAGGAGTTCTTCTGTTTGTTATTGGTTAAACTTGTCCCACTCTATCACGAGGGTGAATAGCTGGTCTTGTCCCGGCTTGGCTCAGGTCTGGGCGAAGTAGGCTTGCAGGAAGGCATCGAAATCCTGCCCATCAGCGGCCTCGATCTCTTTTTGACGCAGTATCGAATCCTTTGCCGACCGCTGCAGTGTCTCTAATGCGCCCTCATCGACTTTCAGACGAGAGAAATATTCTCGGTGCTCTTCGGACTTGCGCAGGGCAAAATGGTAAAAACCTTCCTTATTGCTACGCATCTCCTCCAGCATACAGGCCGAGGGGGTACGCTCTGGATCGCGGGCCACTTCCATGATGGTCATCAGGCTGTGGGTATAGGGCTTGCCCTCGGTGCTACTGTCCAGCAATTCACAGATCCCCGTCATCGCCTCACAGATCTCCATCGCCCACAGGGTTAGTGGCAACTGGTCTACACCACGTCTCAATTGCAGGGCAGGGTCACGGCCCTGATGTGCGGTGGTGGTGATATTCCAATCGATGGCCTTCTGTTCAACCGTAGTGATCAAGGGGCTGTCCTGCAATAGACAGAAGATCATAAAGGCCTCAAGGAAGTAGAGCTGTTCGGTATTCACTCCCAGGGGATCGCAGGCATTGACGTCACAGGAGCGTAATTCCACATACTTTACCCCGCGTCGCTTCAGCGCCAAACTGGGCTTTTCCACCCCATCCAATATCTGTTTCGGACGCACGGTACTGTAATACTCATTTTCAATCTGCAGGCGGTTGGCATTCAGCTGCCGATACTCACCGTCGACCTTGACACCGATCTTTTCATATTCGGGATAAGGGGTATTGATCGCCTGGCTTAAACTTTCCACATAACTATCAATATCGTCATAAACAGCCTTTACCCCTGTCTCTCCCTCTTTGGCATTGGTATAACCGATATCGCCCATACGCAGGGAGGTGGCAAAGGGTTCGTAATAGGTGTTTTCGTTGAATACCTGCAAGGGGGTGGGCTGGCCGGCGAGGAAGGACTTACATACCGCTGGAGAGGCGCCAAACAGATAGGGAATCAACCAGCCATAGCGTTGGATATTACGGATTTGCGCAAAGGATTGACGGTTTATGAAGTCCTGAACGGATACCGTATCCCGCTCCAGTTCCTCGTAGACAGGCCAAAAGGCTTCTGGCATAGAGTAATTATAATGAACCCCGGCGATCACCTGCATGATCTTGCCATAGCGATGGCCCAGACCATGACGGTAGATGCTCTTCATTCGACCAATATTTGAACTGCCGTACTCAGCAATAGGTATACCCGCCTCCCCTTCCACCACACAGGGCATACTGGTGGCCCAAATATTTTCATCCTGAATATTGTCGTAGACAAATTTGTGCAGCAGCTGGAGAAAGTCCATCGCCGGTTTAACCCCATCCAAAGGAGGGGTAATCAGTTCCAGCAGGGCCTCAGAATAATCGGTAGTGATGTGAGGGTGGGTAAGGGCCGCGCCCAGAGCCTGTGGATGCGGGGTCTTCGCGATCGTGCCGTGTTCATTGACCCGCAGACTCTCCTTTTCGATACCCAAGCGGCTATTAATTAAGGGGTTTTCCCGTAAACCGAAAAGTCGCGCGAGGCGTTGTTCTAATTGTATGTAATTCATCTCGCCGGCAATATTAGCAGAATCGTAACTACAGGCGTAGTCCTTAGATTTTATAGATTGTTAACAAGCCCCTATGGACAAAACGGATAAGACGCGACTGCGCCGCACAAAATGTAAAAACATTGTCATAGTGTTGAAACAAAGTACATAACACACAATAGCAGGACGATATGTGTGTAACATCCACAACAATACGAAAAACCCCTCTAATAATGGATCTGGTTACACTATGAGCACTGAAGACGATATAAAAGTTAATATAAAAGCTGATCTGGTCTCTGCAGTGAACAGTAATAGCTATATCGAAGAAGTCACCAAGCTAGGCGATAAGATGGATGTGGTGGCTGGAGAAGATATTCTTACTAACACCTTCCATAAACTGATCAGTGCCGGCACCAAGATCGATAGCTCCTTTTACGAAAGACTCATAGAACACAAGTTGCTTAAGCCTATAGACCGTTCATTGATAGCCTCAGATGCTGTTAATACCGACAAAATGGTGGCCGAAGCCTCCTTATTATTGGCACGTGATCCCTACTTTAAAAAGATGTTCATGAAGTACCACGATCTGCCTGTACAGATCATGAGAAATGTCCATCTTGAAAATGTCCTCGCCTTGAAAATGACCATCATCAAGGAGGCGATGCCTCGCTTGTTCAAGCACTCTATACAGGTTGCTCTCATCGCCATCTACCTGGGCATCCGCGCAGGCTTACACAATAAAGACCTGTTCAAGCTCGCCGCAGCAGGTGTGTTACATGACCTTGGTGAATTACACATTAACCCGGAATTGCAAAATCCTGAACATCGTCTGGATGATGACGACTGGCATCAAATCTATGCCCATCCCTTTGTCGGTTATCTTATTCTTAAAGAATTTCCTTACTATCACCCGCATGTCAGTCGCATCGTCCTCGACCATCATGAAAAGGTCGATGGCGGAGGTTATCCTCGCGGCGTTAAACGCGAAGAGATCAATCCTCTGGGTCAAATACTCGCTGTAGCCGAGGTGGCCGCCGGACTGATGAGCAAGGGACTGGCTTCAGAAGACATCCAGGCAAAGATCAAATTATGCCAGGGCGAGTATGAACGGAAATATCTGGGTTACCTGATGGATATCTTCCGCACCACAAGCAATGGGGAAAATAGTGCCATCGCCCATGATCTAAAGACCATCGATCAAAAAATGTCCGATGTGAATTACATCATCAATGACTGGCATCACCTGTTGGCAAAGCTTAACCAACAACAACAGGATCAACAGCTGGTACACACCGTGACCGATCGTTTGAAATATCTGCATATGAAGCTGGTCGGTACAGGTTTTGTACCGGAATCTGCCGAAGAGGTCTATATCACGCTAGGCGATGAAAATGATGACTGGCTGCTGGAGACAGGGACCATCGTTGATGAAGCAGTATTCCAAATCTATAAAATCATCGGCGAGGTAAAACGTCGCTGGCCACAACATAAGGATTCACATAAAACCCGCACATTGGGTGAATATCTCAGTATCTGGATGCACGATACAGAAAAACGCATACACACCTATCACTAGGATAGGTGTGTAAACACCTTATCCCGACTGTTTATAGTTTATAGTCGTAATCAATAATCAGTGGGGCATGATCAGAAAATCGCTCATCTTTATAAATCGAGCTCGACTTCACACACCCGTGTAGGCCTGGT
>JAOUJT010000219.1 GCA_029883105.1 Gammaproteobacteria bacterium | reverse complement strand
ATGAGACTTTCCTTTTTGCACAAAGCTGTAATGATTTCTTTTGCTGTGTCTGGATAGGTATTTATTGCGTGATATAAGGTATTTTGTCCAAGCTCATAGAGAGTACTATCTGTATCCGCTGTTACCGATGCGGTACGTGCTTCTGAAGCAAGTGCACCAATCTCACCAAAGATATCACCCTGCTGTAGATGTTTAATAACAACGTCATCATCATGCACCCGTACCGAACCATCCACAACGATATACATTGATAAACCAACGTCACCTCGCTTAAAGATCCGATATTCCGCCGGAATATGCAGTGTCTCCACCTGATCGGCGAGCAGTCGAATCATATCTTCAGACGCGCTCTTTAAGAATTCACTCTCGCGTAAATGTTCGAATTTTTTATGGTGATCTAGCATCAGACTCATCTACGTATACCCTATTAATATTAGGGTGATTTGTTAATCACATTGTTCTGCTTTTTCTTACATCGCCCGTGCGTTGATAAGAAAAAGCTTATACTGTCTTTAAAGACACATTGAAAATACTAGTTGTGGGTATCATCGTGGTGTTGTCTTACCAGAGGCATGGATAGATAGACACGCCGCATGCAGTGGCGACTGACAAAGTTGTAGGGAGGGGTTAAATCCAAGGCAATGTGACTCATCCGTCTTTCTTTCATAACGTCCCACTCCATGAAAACGTATTAATGCAAAACCACTCTACACCATATAGACCAAGAGTCAAGTGTATGACAGGCATACTGGTGAACAGCAAAAGAAAGCCAAAAGGGGTCAAAGCCCTTATGCTGATTTTGTTGGGCGTCCTCGCCTGGCTTGTCCAACTTTACACTTCAACTTCTCTACAACCTTTTGTTTAAAGCAATCGTTACCTAAGGCGTTTCTGTCTGTCAACTAGCACCTATGTCACGCAATTCATCCACTTTCACATGCGCTTTGAATAACGAGGTGTATATATCCCGTCGCTTAATGTATGTAGAACCTTAAGTATGATAAATCGGATGCGGTTTTTGTAATGCATCAGGTTTACCCTGTGCATTTTCCCTATAGCTACTCCATCGATAAGCGGAAGGAGTCTTGACCATATCAGCACGAACAGGGTTCAGCTCTATATAGCCCATGCAAGTAAAAAGCTAGCTAGCTTGCTGTACCAGGCTAGCCTTATAACGGCCCTACGAAGAATCTGAATGTTCGAAAAAACACCGGATTTCGATTGTGTTCACGCAGCACAACATGTACCGGAATACCAGGAACGACTACATGGACGTGCAAGGTAGACTAGAACGGGAACAACTAGTCGAGAAAAAGAATCGTGGCGTGCTTGGCATACTGACATACCCTCCTTGGCTGTATCAGTAATATATGACTCGCTTAGTCCATCCTGAGCACGACTAACTATATCTATACTTCTTTAAAGGCCTCTGGCCCTTTAATGCGTGTTAAGGAACAGTGCACTCTATGAGTTCACACATGGAAGCAACTAGTTAAGGCTCTCTATCCACTTAATGATCTCATCTGCCGAATTGGGCACAACGGGCTGATGATCGCCTGCTAAAATCACAAACCTGCTCTTGTTATTCTTTGGAATCTCTTCAAACCGCTCTGCCATTTGGAGCTTACTGGTTAAAGGATCTTCACGACCACCGATCCAGAGCAATGGTATCGTTATATCACCCAGAAGCTCATCAACATTCGGATGGACTTTTTTGTCATAAAATGAAAGATAGGCCTCGGCAGACATATAAACATCGCGTGTTCGACCACTATTGCGCTCTTTAAAGTAGGACTTTTCATCTCCTCGATCCTTCTTAACCATCTTCCTGGCCTTTTTCACACTGCTTTTTACAATCTTTCGCATCTTCCCGGATCGGTGCAGAGGATGCCCTGGGGCAATCACAGCAATACCTAGTAGGTCTTTATGTGGATTACTGGCATAGATAAGAGACGATGCACCACCCAGGCTATGCCCGACAACCACCGCCTCCTTACCACGGCTCTTACTCTTCTCTACCGCCGCGTCAATGACAGCCAATCCCTCGTCAAAGGTGCCATCCCATCGCTCTGACCAGGTCATGAAAGGTGCAACAACCTCATACCCGGCTGCATTTAATTTTTCATATAACTCGACTCGAAAGCCCTTGTCTGGCCTACTACCTTTTCCGTGCAAGGCAATAATAACGACATCCTTACTGGGCTGTTTTTTATCGGGTAAGTAACTCAGCGCCTCAGTACTATAACCTGATTCGGTACTAAGCTTGATCGATGGCCCCATCGTCTGACATGCAGACAACGCCAGCGCGATACAAGCAATAGCAATATAGTTAATAGTGTTCAAAGTCGCCTCCCATGCATACAACTAAATCAATGGTTCTTAGTTTGAATCATAGATATAAGTATTTTAAAATATTCTTATGTCAAAGCATAAAGCTAATTATGGCATTAACTATTAAATCATGGAATTTGTACATCCCACATTTACAGTAATCATCCTGGTATCGCGTATATAGGAAACCAATATAAGCTGTCGCATTATGTTTAAGAACAGAACGATCTAGTACCAACGGGGGACAGACTGAACCTCCCCCGGTACCTTTGTGTAATAACGTTAAAAAAAGGGAAGCTCACTTTCATAGGAAACGAAATAGCAGTGGTGAGACGGCGAGTCTTTGGTAGAGGCTGATCTGTCGGCGGTGGGGTAGCCAATTGAGGAGTAGGTTGGCGAGAGATTCCCATAGCGCGACCCAGGCGGCGATGGTGAGACCTTCGGCGAAGACCTGACTGATAACGAGGCTCTCTTCGCTGAGTTGTTGATTGACCCAAACGGCGAGGGTGAGAATGACCAGACCGAGCAGGAAGAGGATCAGCGAGGTGCGCAGCATGCGGTTCATCTCGCGTATCTCAAGATCCTGGAGGTAGCGAAAATAACGATGGATGCTTTGCCTGAGACGTTTTCTGGGCAGCTCGTCGGTATCCGATTCAATACCAAAGCGGATAATGAAGGGCTGCTTGCGTACCTCGCGTGCGGAGTCCACCAGGTATTCCACCAAATCTTCATTGAGGTCTTTTTTCAGGAATGGCGCAGAACGATCATAGTCATTAAACAGATCTTCGATCCTGTTGCTGGCGACGTCGATGATAAGCTTGCCATCGTCACTGCGCTCATAACGTTCGAGGATGTTTCTCTCCATCAGTATGGCTCCGATCAATCTTCGTTATTGTTCTATCATCCTTCTGTTTGAAACGTCGCGTCAAGTGGAGCGATACCGATTCTGAATATGTTCTTTCAGAGCCAGCCCTTTTTTCGTTGCTGTTTTTACTTATAACGTTCATCTTGTCTGAATTATGTGCTGATATAGGATTTTAAAGAATTGTTGCGGTGTCAAAACCCTTTATCCAGATATCGATATTTACTAATGAACGATAGCAGATTGTCTTAAAAGGCTTTGAACACTTTAACGCTTAATTGAGCGCTTCGGTTATCAAGGCTTTCATTTCAGCAAAGGTTCTTTTGCCGTGCACAACTTTTCCATTTATTAAAAAGGTGGGTGTTACCGTAACATCTAGCTGTTTCAATAAAGTCTTCTGCTGTTCCAGTATGTCATCTACATGCTTTTCGTCACGAATACAGGCACGGAAGGCCTCAGAATTCACACCCAGCGAGCTCGCATATTGAATGAAAATATCGTCCATATTTTCCGACCGAGCCCAACTGCCTACCGTAGAAAATAGCTTATCGAGCATTTCGTAATATTTGTCACCCGAACAATTTGCTGCACGTGCACCATATACCGCCGATGCACCCGTTGGGAAATGGCGATAGGTAAAACGAACAATGCCAGTATCTATGTAATGTTTCTTAAATTGAGGATAGGTATATTTGTGAAAGCGCAAACAGTTACCGCAGGTTAAAGAACCGTACTCGATGATCGTAACGGGCGCTTGCGCACTCCCGAGTGAAATCTCATCACTGACAGCGATTGACACCATCAAATGGCTTACAACGATATAGATCAGTAATCTCATCGAGATCTTACATATTTTCATAAAGCTCTCCTGGAAGAAATCACTCTGCCATTTTTCGGTTTTGTATGTCAAATTACTTCATTTTATAAAGGGGTAGAGCCCTTTTGCTTAAGTGGTGACGTAAGTGATGGGTATCCTGGTATGTCACTTTACTTTGTATTATTCGCCTTCGGGTGACTCTGCCCTGCCGTCTGCAAAGCGGGCAAAGCGACCCTTGTCGCGGGGGTGAACCTGATCGGCTTTATCCCAGGGCCAGCCACCAAACTGGGTTTGTTGGTAATCGTGATAGGCCTGTCGGATCTCTTCCTCTGTATTCATCACAAAGGGGCCATAGGAGACCACCGGCTCATCGATGGGTTTACCCTGCAAGATAAGAATACGCGCAGGTAGATTGCCGGCTTTAAGATCCACCGCGGCATCGGCCTGCATCACGGCACCGGTCATCAACTCGATCCGGGTCTCGCCAATATCCAGCCTATCGCCGGCAAAGAAATAGAGTGATCGATTCACACCCGCGCTGGCGGCAGGCAGTGTCCATTGCGCATCAGCCTCCATATCGATGATCCAGATCGCCACCTCATTGGCCGGATCGGCGGCCCAGGAATCGGGCGGCGGGGCCAGCGGGCTAATCTCATCCAGCCTGCCCGCGATGACCTCGACCCGGGTCTTGGCACCGTACTCGTCTGCAAAGACCTTACGTGGTATCTGTTCGTTCCAGAGCATCACAAAGGCGGGCTCCACGAACTTGCTCTGCTGCGGCAGGTTCAACCAGATCTGAAACAACTGCATGGTGTTGGCTTGATCAGAATGGATCAGCGGAAACATCTCGCTGTGTTGCACGCCCTTGCCCGCCGTCATCCACTGGGTATCGCCACCGCCATAACGACCGGCCGCCCCCATGGAATCGGAGTGATCAACCATCCCCTCCTGCACCACGGTCACCGTCTCGAAGCCACGATGAGGGTGCACGGGAAAACCCGGCACCGTATCGCCATGGTACC
>JAOUJT010000218.1 GCA_029883105.1 Gammaproteobacteria bacterium | reverse complement strand
GCTTCCAGCCCTTTGCCATCACCCCCAGAAGCTTTAATCCCGACAGCATCAGCCTAAGCCCGGTGGCTGTGGATCAGTTGCCCAGATACATCAATATCTTTCTCTACGGCGGTCCATCCGAACTGGCGGGCAACCTGACCAATATCGTCGACATCAATAACAACTCGCAAAATGCCTACAATGGGAATTTATTGCAGCCATACGATGCGGTAACAACTCCCAATGGCCAGATTACACCGAATGGGTTTTGGCGCAGTGCCGGTGGTGCCATCATGGAGGAGTTGATCGCCAGTGGCGACATGAGTATCTATCGCACCATGAACCGCATCAAGGATGACAATAAGGGTCATGGCGCCTGCGTGACACAGAATCTCTTGGGTAACCTGGATATGGAGAGCCCCGGTATCGCCACCAACCTAGCCTGGATTCTGGAGAACAATAGTCCCTTTGTCGGAAAAACAGCAGCAGATCTATTGTTCCCCTTTGTCACCTTCGAGGGCGAGTCGCAGGTGTTCAACCCCGGTAATCTGGAGATACCCCTGGTATTCAAGCCGGTGGCCCTCAACTCCAATCTGCAAAATCCCTATTCGCGGACCGACAACGTGGGCTCCAGCGTCTTGAATCGAGGTAGTGCTATCGATCTGGCCCTGGCCGACCTGGCTAAAACGGCCAACACGGCAGCCCCATCCAAGATAACCACCGCCTTCGACAATCAGGACTACTTCGCCGACAAGATTAGTACACTCCTAGATCCCGCAACCGTTCAGGCGCAAATCGATGCCTACGACGTAAGCTTAGGTGCGGCAATGCAGCCCCTCATCGCGTATCAAAATAACAACTTCGGTAACCGTTTGAAGGCGGCGGTAAGCCTCTCCCTCAACAACCCAGAGACGGTCTTTATCAGTCTCGGCAGTGGTGGTCTGGGGGGATGGGACGATCACTCCGAGGCTCAGGATGACTACCCTGGTCGAGTGACCCAGTTGATGAGTGCGATTCAGTCAGCCATGCGACATATCCATGCCGCCTATGATGCGGGCGATGCCACTCATGCGCACAACATCATCATCAACGTCTACGGCGACTTTGGCCGTAACGTTAACCTGAATAATTCCATGGGTTGGGACCACGGCAATAACCAAAACCTTTATACCTTTGGTGGCCGTGCCATAAGTGGACGTGGACTGGGCAAGATCGTCGGTCGTACCGAACGCATCGGCACCCCTGGTGTAAACAGACAGTACACCTCACCCACCGCCGACAGCTATCAGTTCGAGCCCTTTGCCCTGGCCTCCACCATGTATAAACAGTTTGGTGTCACCAATCCGGAACTGATGAGCGGTGAGCCGCCCATCGATGAAACGGCACCAGCCGAACCTCTGTTGTAAAAAAAACAGGACGTGCTTGAATCATTCAAGCACGCCCTGTTTTTTACTATTGATATTTATACGTAAAACTAATCTGCGCCACCAGCGCGTTGACCGACTGGAACTCACCCAAACGATCACTTTGATTTATATGCTCTATGCGCATGGCAAACTCGCTGTTGCGCGACACCTTGCGGCCAAACTGAACCCCGGCCGTCAGGGTGGTGAGATTACCCAGGCGATAGTCCGAACTGGCATCGCTTGATACCGGAAAACCCGCATCCGAGCCCTCTCGATAAAACGCATAACTATAAAAGTCGGCCGCCGATTGCGAGTAGTAACGCACATGCGGCTGCCAATGCCAGCGTCCCTTCAACTTATAGCGATAACGCATATCGATGGTATGAGAGAAGACCCCCCAGTCATCCACATAGAGCCGGTAGCTGGCCTTGGCAACGTTCTTTTTGTGATTGTAGATGGCACGGGTGTAGAAGCTGTGGCCCAGACGACTGGATGGACGGCGTTCGTACTGTAAAGGCACCGTGCCACCGATAACACTGATGTACTTATAGGGGTCGGTCAGATAGCCATTGGACAGGCCCAGGGTGTAGTTAAACTGCAGCAGTGTCTTGCGGTTCAGCACCTGGGTCATGCCGGCAATCAGATCGACGACCACAGAATTTTCCTGTGCCGTGCGCGTCATATCGGTTGACGCCGCCAGGCCGGTGGGGATCCCTCCCTGGGCACGCACCACATCGTAATTGATGCTGCCCCCCCAGTTATAGCTACGCATGCGATCCTTGCTCTCGCTGTCATAGGTCAGGCTGGCTCCCACGGAGTCGTAATCCAGTTCATTGGAATAGGAAAGGCTATAGTTTCGCTTCTCCAGGCGAGAGGTTTGCTCTACCCATTCGGCCGACACCGCAATACGTTCATCCTGGATCAGTGCCAGAGCATCTCCGCTGCCATCACTATAATATGAGCCACCCGAAGCAGAGGTAAAGGTGTTGGCGAAGGCACCGCCACCATTGGGTGTCGCGCCAGTAATACTGTCGTGGTAAAGCTTCAGTTTAAAACGGTCTTCATCCGTGTAGATCTTTTCCATCGCCACCACCTGCTCAGCCACGCTAACCCGGCCCTTTTCGGCATAATGCAGGTGAGTCATATCCCAGCTGGTGTCGCTGTCTACGGCCTGGGCATTCACCGACAACAAACTGCAGGTGGCGGCCGCCAGAGCCTGGCTGACCTTTCCCCTTGGCTTTAATTGCATCCGCAACCTCCACCACCGACACCGGCCCCTCCTCGCGAGGCCTCCTTGCTGTAGTAGATCTTCTCATCCATCTCGGCCTCCATCACATCGGCATCCAACTGCATCTCTGGTTTGGCGAGGATATCGCGGTCCCAGGGGCGTACTGGCTTGAGCTTGAAAACGCTGCAGGCAGACAACAGCGAGAGGATTAGCAAAGTAGCTAAGCATCGGTGCAGGGTTTTAGGTAGGGGGGAGGTGGAGCTTGTCGTCATCATTACGGATTTGTTAAACCTTAGGCTATGGGGTTTTCACACAGGAATCCTAGTGTGATCGTCAGCATAGCCTCGAAACTTGAGCGCTTTGTTGACCCCCATCACGGATAGGGACGGGGACCTCGTCACGCTTTTGCTTTTCTCAGTCGGGAGCTTATTGCTGCAAGGCCTTGGGGATGGGGAAAATGATGGTCTCAGGCTCGCCCTGATAATTCTCCACCTCGCCGCAGCCCCACTCCTGAAGTCGCGTGATGACCTCTTGCACCAGGATCTCCGGTGCGGAAGCGCCGGCACTGATACCGATGCGCTCCATCCCGTCCAGCCACTGGCGCTGGATCTCGTCGGCATTGTCGATGAGATAGGCCTTGTCACCCATGCGTTCTGCCACCTCGCGCAGGCGGTTGGAGTTGGAACTATTGGGTGAGCCCACCACCAGTACCAACTGACACTGTTCGGCCAAACCTTTGACCGCATCCTGGCGATTTTGTGTGGCGTAACAGATATCGTTCTTCTTCGGACCAATGATGTTGGGAAAACGCTCACGCAGGGCATCGATCACCCTGGCGGTGTCGTCCATGGAGAGGGTGGTCTGGGTGACAAAGGCCAGATCATCTTCATTTGTAACCTGAAGCTGAAGTACATCCTCCGGTGTCTCCACCAGGTACATATTACCGGCACCGGTAAGCTTTTCGTAGCGCCCCATGGTGCCTTCCACTTCAGGGTGTCCTTCGTGTCCGATGAGGATGCATTCACGCCCCGTCTTGGCATGACGCAGCACCTCCAGATGCACCTTGGTCACCAGCGGACAGGTGGCATCAAATACCGTCAGCTCGCGTCTCCTGGCCTCTTCTTCCACCGCCTTGGAGACACCATGGGCGCTGAAGATAACGATGCTGCTGTCCGGCACCTCATCCAGTTCGGCGACGAACACCGCACCCTTGTCTTTCAGTCCATCGACAACAAATTTATTGTGCACCACCTCGTGTCGCACATAGATGGGGGCTCCGTGGATCTGCAGCGCCTTTTCAACGATCTCGATGGCGCGGTCGACGCCGGCACAAAAACCACGCGGATTTGCCAGAAGTATGCTCATAGGATCACTTATTCACTGATACCAATTCGACCTTAAAGGCCAGATTGCGTCCTGCCAGGGGATGGTTAAAGTCCACCTTCACCTGCTCGTCATTACATTCCATGATCACACCGGGGACCTCTTCACCACTGGGGGTATCGAAGCCGATCACCATGCCCTCCTCCACGTTCATGTCCTCGGGAAATTCACTCATAGGCATCTCATAGACATTGTCTTCATCACGATCCCCAAAGCCCTCATCGGGACCGATGAGATAGATCTGTTCCTCACCCACGGTCAACTCCTTGATATGGGATTCCAGGGTCTCGATCATCTCACCCTCGCCCAGCACAAAGGTCATCGGTTCATTGTCTTCGGTGGCATCCACCACCGTGCCATCCTCCAGACTGAGGGTGAAACGGATGGATATCTCGTTACCATCTTGCGGATTAGTTTTACTCATGTACGTGCCTTTTCCTGTTTTGCCACCCGCAGGCTTTCGAAGATCAATATCACCGCACCACAGAAGATGGCGATGTCTGCCACATTAAAGGTGGCGAAGTAGTAACCGGCATAGTGGAAGGAGAGAAAATCCACCACATAACCGTCGATTGCCCGATCCCAGGCATTGCCCAGGGCACCACCGATGATCAGTACGAGACCGGTGGCCTCCAGCTTTTGTTCCGAGGTGAGACGTTTTACCCACACCACCAGTACTGAACTGACCACCACCGCCAGCACCACAAAGAACCAGCGTTGCCAACCGCCAGCATCACTGAGGAAACTAAACGCTGCACCGGTGTTATGCGCGAGAGTAAGATTAAAAAAGAACGTCACCTTTTCTGGTACCAGGTAGACCAGGTTGGCACTGCTCCAGCCCTTACTCCACTGATCCAGCACAAACACCACCACCGAAATCCAGATAAGACGTAACATACTGCTCTCCCTACGCGTGTTTGCGCTGTTCACCGTCGCCATCGACGTTTTCCACACAACGACCACACAGCTCCGGATGCTCGCTGTGACTGCCGACATCCTCTCGATGGTGCCAGCAACGGACACACTTCTCCTGTTCCGAAGCGGCGGGAACGATCCACATCT
>JAOUJT010000217.1 GCA_029883105.1 Gammaproteobacteria bacterium | reverse complement strand
GATCTCCGAAGAAGTGGGTCTGAGTCTGGAAAAGGCAACCGTGGAAGATCTGGGTACTGCGAAAAAGATTGTTATCGATAAAGAAAACACCATCGTTATCGATGGTGCCGGTAGCAAAGAAAACATCGATGGACGTGTGGCTCAAATCCGCTCCCAGATCGAAGTTGCTAGCTCCGAGTACGACATTGAGAAGTTGCAAGAACGTGTGGCCAAGCTGGCCGGCGGCGTTGCGGTGATCAAGGTCGGTGCGGCTACCGAAGTTGAAATGAAAGAGAAAAAAGACCGCGTCGACGACGCACTGCACGCAACTCGTGCGGCGGTAGAAGAAGGCGTAGTACCTGGTGGTGGCGTGGCCCTGATACGTGTATTGCAAGCGGTTAAAGGTCTTAAGGGTGATAACCATGAGCAGGACGTAGGTATTGCCATTGCCTGTCGTGCGATGGAAGAGCCTTTGCGTCAGATCGTTTCCAACGCCGGTGATGAGCCTTCTGTTGTGGTCAATAAGGTCGCTGAAGGTAGCGGTAACATGGGTTATAACGCTGCCACTGGTGAGTACGGCGATATGATTGACATGGGTATCCTTGATCCTGCCAAAGTAACGCGTACTGCCTTGCAGAACGCCTCTTCTGTTGCCGGACTGATGATCACCACCGAGGCCATGGTAGCTGAGATACCACAGGCTGATGGTGGTGCTGCACCGGGTATGGACGGCATGGGTGGCATGGGTGGCATGGGCGGAATGATGTAATCATCCCCCGGCCCCTACCGGCTGTGTAATACCTGATAGGTCTTACCCAACGGGTGAACGTCCATGTATAAAAAGCCCTGCCTTCTGGTGGGGCTTTTTTTATTGCCTGTGGTAAACACCATGGTATGCTCGACGGAGGACTCAACGAGAATAAGAAGATCATGTCACTGACTATCCCTTCTGAATTGCAGACACGTATAGAAAAAATACGCGAAGAACTTTCTCCTGAATTTATTCATGCCTGCCGACAATCTTCACTGGTGAGTGAGTCACTGGAACGTGTGCTTGCATGCAGTGAATTTATTAGTCAGACCTGCCAGCGCCAGCCCCAGCAGATTATAGACTTACTACAATGCGGTGATCTGTTTGAACCCTACTCAGCCGAACAGATGACTCAGGCTCTGTCTGAAATACTGTTATCTGTGGAGGATGAAAACGCCTTGCATCAACGGTTACGTCTGTTTCGACGGCGCGAAATGGTACGTATCGCCTGGCGTGACATCGCCGGTTGGGCCGAGTTGAACGAAACCCTGCAAGATCTCTCCGCCTTGGCGGATGCCTGTGTGGATCTGAGCCTGGAAAAGCTCCACCAATGGCAATGTCATGATATCGGCACCCCATGTAATGAAGCCGGTGAAGCGCAGCAGATGGTGGTACTGGGCATGGGTAAGCTGGGTGCGTATGAACTGAATTATTCCTCTGATATCGATCTGATCTATTGTTTCCCAGAACCGGGTGAGACCCGTGATGGTCCCCGTTCCATGTCGAACGAGCAGTTCTTCACCCGCCTGGCTCAGCGTCTGACCCAGGCGATTAACAATCAAACCGTCGATGGGTTTGTCTTTCGTGTGGATCTGCGCCTACGCCCCTTCGGTGATAGCGGGCCACAAGCGATGAGTTTCGCTGGTATGGAAAACTATTACACCTCCCATGGTCGAGAGTGGGAACGTTACGCCATGGTCAAGGCCAGGGTGATCGCAGGTGACCAGCCGGCAGGTAAGGAGCTGATGGCGATGCTCAGACCTTTCGTCTATCGCCGCTATCTTGATTACGGCGCGTTTGAAAACTTGCGCGAAATGAAAGAGATGATCACGCAAGAGGTCAAGCGTAAGGGGATGCAGGACAACGTCAAGCTGGGACCTGGCGGCATCCGTGAGGTGGAATTTATCGGACAGGCCTTTCAGTTGATCCGTGGTGGTCAGGACAAGGCCCTGCAGGAGCGCAGGATACGACAGGTGTTGGCGCTGTTACAGGAACGTGACTTGCTGCCTGCGTATGTGGTGGAGGAGCTGGATCGCTGTTATGTATTCTTGCGAGATACTGAGCATCGCCTGCAACAGTGGCGCGACGAACAGACCCAGATGGTGCCAACAGACGAGGAAGGGCAGATACGCCTGGCTTATGCCATGGGTTTTGACTCGTGGCAGGAATTTCGCTCCGAATTGGATGGTGTGATGTCACGGGTACATGGACACTTCATGCAGGTGTTTGCAGCACCTCAGGCAGAAGCCGGGGAACATGACGACAGTGGCAATGAGTTGCTGGCTTTATGGCAAGGCGTGCAGGACCAGGATGAGTCGCTACATATATTGATGAAGTTGGGCTTCCCGGCTGCTGAGGATGCATTACGACAGGTGACAAGCCTGCGAAACAGCCGGGTCTATTCTCAGCTGAGTAAAAATGGCAAGTCGAGGATGGATCGGCTGATGCCGCTGTTGATAAGTGCCATCGGTATCAGTGAACAACCGATGCAGACCCTGTCACGTATCCTCGGCCTGTTGGATAAGATTGCACGCCGCACCGCCTATCTGGCGCTGTTGGTAGAAAACCCCATGGCCCTGTCACAATTGGTACATCTCTGTTCTGCAAGTCCATGGATCACCCAACAACTAAGCCAGTTTCCTATGTTGCTGGATGAGCTATTGGATCCACGTACACTTTACGTACCACCCACACGAGATGAACTGGAAGCAGAGTTGCGCCGACGTATGGCAAAGGTGGATAGGGAGGATTTGGAAAACCAGATGGAGGTCCTGCGCCATTTCCATCATGCCAATATGCTGCGGGTTGCCGCAGCGGATGTGGTAGAAGCTATCCCTCTTATGGTCGTAAGTGATCATCTTACGCATCTAGCCGAGGTGGTGTTGGGCGAGGTACTGGATCTGGCCTGGTGGCATCTAATCTCACGCCATGGCCGCCCCATATGCAGTAGTGATGGGGCCGCCTGTGAACAAGGTTTTGCCATTGTTGCTTACGGTAAATTGGGTGGACTAGAGCTGGGTTATGGCTCGGATCTGGATATTATCTTTTTGCATGGCAGTGAGAGCGAAGATCAGCTGACATCGGGAGAAAAACCGATACCCAATGCGGTTTTTTTTGCTCGCTTGGCACAACGAATTATCCACATGCTCACGGCATTAACGCCGTCTGGTCAGCTGTATGAGGTTGATACGCGCTTACGTCCCAGTGGCGCATCAGGATTGATGGTCAGCAGTTTGGAGGCCTTTGAACAATACGAGATGGAAAAGGCCTGGACCTGGGAACATCAGGCCCTGGTGAGAGCCAGGGTGGTCGCCGGGGATATGTTGATCGCCAATGCCTTTGAAAAAATACGGAAGAAGGTATTATGCCTGCCGCGTGAAGAGAGCATGCTCAAGCGTGAAGTGAGCGAGATGCGTGAGAAGATGCGGATCAGTTTGGGAAGTAAAGAGAATGCCGGGTTTGATATCAAACAGGATCGAGGTGGCATCGCGGATATTGAATTTATAACTCAATATGCGGTTTTGGTCTGGGCGCAGAAACATCCTGACCTGAGCGAATATACCGACAACATGCGGATATTGGACAGCCTAAATAAGGAAGGCTTACTGTCAGCTGAAGAGGTTACTCAGTTACAGCAGGCCTATAAATCCTACCGTCAGCTTGTGCATAGAATGAAGTTACAGGAGCAAAAGCCGCAGATCAGTGAGCGGATATTTGCTACTGAGCGAGAAAATGTAAGTCGAATTTGGCAGGAGATTTTTAGCTCTAAGTAAGGCGGAGACTAGGTCGGCCCGTATACAGGCCACGACTGTCAATTAGCTAGAATCTATGTTGAAATAGCAGACTGTTTCGCTCGCAAATAGATTTTTATTTATAGTTAATAATATCAATGTGTTAGGGGTTTTTTAGGATGTCTATGTCGGATCGTGATGGGGTGATTTGGTATGATGGGAAAATGGTTCCGTGGCGGGATGCTCAGACACATGTACTGACCCATACCCTGCACTATGGCATGGGGGTATTTGAAGGAGTCCGTGCATACAAAACTGAGCAGGGATCCGCGATATTTCGCCTGCAGGAACATACAGATCGACTGTTTCGCTCTGCCAAGATCCTGAACATGACGCTCCCCTATAGCAAGGAAGAGATCAACGAGGCACATCTGGCCTCGATACGTGAGAACAATCTCGATTCGGCCTATATTCGTCCCATGTGCTTCTATGGTTCCGAGGGAATGGGGCTGCGCGCAGACAATCTCAAGGTGCACTGCATCGTTGCTGCCTGGCACTGGGGTGCCTATTTGGGTGAAGACGGCATGACAAATGGTATCCGAATTCATACCTCTTCGTTTACCCGTCATCATGTGAATATCACCATGTGTAAGGCAAAGGCCAACGGCAATTACATGAATTCCATGCTAGCCCTGCAAGAGGCCATGGCCAATGGCTATGATGAAGCGCTACTGCTTGATGTCGATGGCTTTGTCGCCGAAGGTAGCGGGGAAAATTTCTTTATGGTACGCGATGGAGTGATCTACACACCGGAACTCACCTCGGCTCTGGATGGCATCACTCGCGCCACCATTATGCAACTGGCCAGCGAAATCGGAGTCCCTGTGAAAGAGAAACGAATCACCCGTGATGAGGTCTATGTAGCAGATGAGGCATTTTTTACCGGAACTGCAGCAGAGGTCACACCAATCCGGGAGCTGGATGGGCGAGAGATAGGATCGGGTACACGTGGTCCGATTACAGAGAGATTACAAACGATGTATTTCGATGTTGTGCATGGCAGAAGTAGTGAACATGCTGATTGGTTGGCATACACAGGATAATAAGAAGGAGGGAAGGAAATGGCTGAAACAATAAGACAACCTAGTGCTGCCAGGCAGTATGAGGTTTCAGAGAAAGATCTACCGCTGCATTGCCCTGTAGAAAGTATGACACTATGGAATTCTCATCCAAGGGTATATTTACCAATAGGTGATACAGGGCGAGCCAAATGTCCCTATTGTGGGACTGAATATATATTGAAGAATGGTAGTTAAATCATGGGTTTTATGTGTTT
>JAOUJT010000216.1 GCA_029883105.1 Gammaproteobacteria bacterium | reverse complement strand
AGTTGTCTTCTACAAATTCCTTGAACGAGACCCCATAGTCATTACCCAGTGCATTAAAATCCTGCACGTAAAGCACTGTCTGGAGTCCTAACGAGTTTCGAGTGTACACCCAATTCAGTAGCTCCGGGATATTCCACTTAGCAATATCCCCACCGTTGATATCAATCTGGTGAAAGTTTGGAACAAAGGCAACGGTGCTATTTTCGGAACTGTCCTTTTTGGCTGACTTAATCAGGTCTTGAGACGTGAACATTCGAGCGTCATAAAAATTACGAAGGAACAAACCACACAAACCCATCATCCGAGATACAACGTGACTGGTCTTACCTGTATAAATCAAACCAGCGATACCTTCAACCTCGTAAGATCGAATACCTAATGCCCAATCGATTTCTTCCTGAGTACAGAATTCAGTCGCCGGTCTTAGGATATATTTCTGAGGGATTCTAGCGGTAGCTGCAACTTCTTGGATATTCTCAACCAATCTACGGTGGGCACTAGGTTTTAGAGCGCCATAATCATACAGTTCCTGATACTGCTCGTAGTGGATCTTGTCTCCAAGGTCGGCTTTCTGTTGCTGGTGGATTTTTACGCTCATTCTAGGCTACTCCAAGTCTGAAGCCGTAACCTCATCAACGTCAAATTCGTACTTGACCTTGGTAGGTTTAGGTTTGGATTTAGGCGGAAGTGCCTTGACTGGAGTAGGGTCTCCACCGGCCTCATTGAAAAACGAGATAACCCCATCTACATTGGCTGCCATGATAGGAATGCGGGGAACACCTGTCTTGATTTGATCACCATACCGTACATAAATAAAATTCTTAAATTCAGCCCAATTGCGACCACAGTACATCAGGGTTGAGGTAGTGTCAAGACCTTTCGATTCCAGCTTTTTCATAAGGCCTTTGACCATACCGTGATCCTTACCGGTGGGGGTGAATGATTCTTGGTACTCGTCTCGAAGTAGCAATCGGAATTGCTCCAAGAACCCTGTAGGGGACTTCTTGTGAGAGATAGGCATCTTAGGTCGATTCTTCGATTCCTCAATCATATCAAAAACCCCTTTGCTCCCCACTGGTAGGGGATTGTCTTTTGTTTTCATGTAACCTCCAGTGCAATTAAGTGCATTGATTCCTACCCCTAGATATTCCAAAGAAAAAGGTACTTGCGGAACGCCAGTTTCGCTAGATAAACAATGGTTAAGTAATGGATAACTAATAGATAGCGGGTTATCCACAGGCTTGAAACCCTTATGTTTAGCGGTGTCTAACAGGTTATCCACAGAGTTATTTTTCCCTATCTGGGAATTTGTTTTCCCACTGGGGGAATTGAGAGTCCCAGTGTGGGAATTCGTAGTCCCAGTGTGGGAATTTATACTTGGCTCTTTTTTCCCAGTGTGGGAATTTTTGAAAGTAATAAAAAAGCCTTTCTTGTCTTTATATTTACCTGATTTGATTAGGTCCTTTGCTTTCAGGTCCGAGATAGTTCTGTAATAAGCCGACTTACTCAACCCTGATAACTCTATCAGTTTTTGCGCAGACGCATAAGTAAACCCTCCCATAGTATCACTAGCCAGATAACACATAACTCTAAGCAGGCCTAATTCATAGGATGTACCATCGGTATATTCCATAGCCTGCTTGTGTAGTATAAAACTCATGTTCAGCCCGCCAGAGTTTAGTTATTAATCCTTAGGTTTCCCAAAATCTACATGGGATATATTACCTTCCGTGGTGACATTGTGAGTTTCTTTTACACTAAGTTGTTTGCCTTTTTTAGGGAGGGCTGCAGACATCGCTTTAGCTATATGCAACTCGGAGACTTCTACCATGTAGTTATACAACTCTTCACGAGGTATTAGGAATACCACTTTCATGTCCTTCTCTAGGGTCCGTAAAAACTCCTCATACATCATAGCTCTTTGTTGTTTAGCTGAATTAACCGCGGCTACTACTTCGCCATTGGGTACCACGCCAGTAATACTAAATTGTTTGGATGCGTGGGTGGTTCTGACTTTTGTGAACCCTATTAAGGGCCACGATTTCGTAACTGCAGGACCACCTTTTTCGGTTTCGTCTAAGCTAATCCCACGAATACGAACACCCATGGATATGATAAATCCTTGGTCACCTGCGGGTTTGAATACTTCAAAGGGTCGTATCCCTAGCACGCAGTTTCCTGCATGGGAAAACACTTTAAACTGCGAATCTGGTTCTGAGCCTTTGATGGTTGTTGGCGTTTCTTGAGACATAAATCCCTCCTAAGGGTAATGTGTGTACATTGAGTATAGTCAGATTTATAATTGTGTCAAGGTAAATCCGACTAGTTAATCTTACTCGGACGTTAGTACTACGCGAGTCAAGTCAACATCTGTAATAGATCTTAGTCCCGCACCTTCCGGTATTGAATCCAGAGTAGCAAAGTCTACTAACTCACGAATTGTCTCTAGACTTTGCTGTGTTCCAACCAGTATCTGTTGAGCCATATAATGGCTGCAAGCACGGGGAGTCTCAATAAGAGTCACACCTAATTCCTGTATCGCATTTAGTACCGGAAAATACATAGAGGCCAAATGGTCTTGTAGATGGGCCAAGAGCTCGGGCAGGTCTTCGTGCTTAACATGGAAATAATCCGTTTGGGAATTTGAGCAATGGTGGTCTGAACGTCCATCTAACCCTGTGATTGCGTGCCAGTATTCCTGAATAGCCTCCGAGCCGGGTTCAGTGGCGTTATATGCCCTGATACGCAACCCCACCTCAATAAGCGTGAAGTTATCTTCCTTACAGGTGCTCACCGCGAAAGGTCTTATAGCTAGTTGGTTATCGCCGTCCTCAGCTATGACTAAAAATCTACTACCTGCTTGGGTGCCTTGTATCAATTTTGGGTTTTCTATCATGACTATTTCCTCTTAGTCAGGGGTTCATAATATCAACTTTTAAAAGTTGAGGGTTTTCAGCTCGTCTTCGACCAACTGGGTTAAATCTGCGGGGGATACCGTCTTAACATTGTTGTATGTAGTTGCCAAGGTCAGCATCCTACCCACTGTAGGTACCTTCAATCCTTGGTCTTTGTACCATCCTAGTAGACTGCTAAAAAAGTCTGTAGCTTCCTTCTTAGTCAGCCCTTCAATGGTCATGGTGGTATCGATACGACCCTTCCTGTAAAGCTCTGGGGGGATTTTATCTTGATCATTGGTAGTCATGACCACTAACACCCTCGAAGGCTTCTCCTGCAGCCACCAGAGCAGTTGCCCCATCATTCTGGTGGTAGACCCTGAGTCTTCACTCGATGAAAACACTTTCTCCACCTCGTCAAGCAACAGGACGCAAGGAGAGCACTCTTCTACCATAGCCAATGCTCTAGTCATATTTGACTCAGCCTCTCCTAACCACTTGGACATCAAAGCCCCTAAATCCAATCTCAGCAAGGATACTCCCAAACTATCTGCTATATGCTTGGCTCCCAGTGATTTGCCAGTGCCAGCATCCCCATTCATAAGAATACCTTTTGGTACCAAACTAGGGATCTGTGAGTACAAAAATGGCTTCTTGTTCAAAGCTATCCACTTCTCTAGCTTTTCATGAGGGTTGTAAAAGGGGATATTCGTACTCTCCAGAGATAGACCCTGAATACTATTAATGAATATCTTTCGGGTGCTCATGATACCCCGTGCAGTCAAACTACCATCACGGGCTGAGGTTAATTGGGTCACCTGCTGGACGTCTTTCATATCCAGACCCTTGAGGGCGTCCGTGACTTCACTCAAATAAGAATCTGGTACTAAGGATTGAAGAAACTCTCTCATCATAGCCGAAGGGGCTTTCAGGTGCCCTGCATCAAAGAATCCAGCGGGGCAAATAGCATCCCCTCTATTGACTACCACCAAGGTTACCTGATGGCTATCTGCGGCATCATACAGATCTCTTAGGCTGTAATTTTCGATAGAGCCGAGGTGGATCATCACATCATAGTCGAGAATGTCTGTCAGTAGGGAGTTCTTTGGGTCTTTGTCAGTAGGTATACTGATACCAATCTCATTGAGACCCTCTGTCTCGGCCAGATACCGAATCACTTCCGTATCATTAAGAGGATCGGTACTGGTTACCCACACAAGAGGTAACCGGGAATGTAAAGCAAGTGTTAACATAATGTCTCCTAAAGAGAGGCTTTAGCTAGAGCCCAATCTTCACGTAATTCTTTCTCTTGTCCATATTTCCCGCTATCTACAAACAGGGCCAATTCATGATCTTCCATACCATCATTAAGAAATTCCCAACCTCTACGAGGCCCCTCCATGAATTCCTGAACCGCCTTAGCCTTCTCAGGAGTCTCGCAGTCCATCACATAGTAAGCTTTCATGTTGTTGGCATCTATTTTTGATAGTTTCATTATCTACGCTCCTGTGCGTTTTGATATTTATTTTTGATACTGTAATTATAGTCATTTTTAGAATTGTGTCAAGGATTATTTGCAATTAAGTGCAATAAAAAAAAGCCCCAAAGGGCTCAATCTAAAAGTACAAATCCATATATTCCTCATCCCTTGTCTCACACTTGATGGGACTGAATTCAATGAGATCATATTGCTTCTCTTCGTACCGCCCCCTCTTCCACTTCATATGCTTCTCAAGGCTGGCTAGTGCCTTATCTATAGACACGTTGCTGCTGACTTCAAGGTCTTCTTTATCAGGATTCGGCTTACACTTTATCCAAGCAGACATAGTGGTGGTACAAACATGGACTTTACGAAATTTAGATTCACTGATTGTTATTGACATGGCAATCGCTCCTGTGCGAATTGTTAAAGATCATAAGGATAATTTTTTACCCTTATGATCAGTATAGCTCAATTTTATAGTTGTGGCAAGTGTTATTTTAGAGCAGATACTATGTCTTTCGACTTTTTGGCTCTGGTACCAAACCAATATAGGAGGATGGTTGTGCTTAAATAAATATCAGTTTCAATCAGCAAGATTGTAATCTTATACAATTGGGCCTGAGTCAGAACCATATTCATTATAGACCACGCACTGAACGTCCACAAATTGATCAAGGTGATACCGACCAAGGCGTAGTAACTGG
>JAOUJT010000215.1 GCA_029883105.1 Gammaproteobacteria bacterium | reverse complement strand
GTAGATATTAGTTTTAGTTTCCAGGCCCTCATGCCGAGGGTTTGCCCGCCATGTGTCCAAAACCAGGTATAAAAAAGATAGTGCACCAGCAAGGTTGCGGCGATTATAGTGGCGACATAGCCGCTACTGTGGGTATCCATTTCTTTGAAGGTGATCAGAAATGATGCGGGCAGTAGTACGAATACCATGTCGATAGCGATTAATAACAATCCGTCATAGATCAAGGCATACAGGCGTTTCAGCACGCTGGCGTCTGGATTATCAATGTTACTCATGTGTTCCCTGAATTTTTTTATTACTCAAGCGGGCAAAAGTCAGCTATTTAATAAACTACAAGCGGAATGACGTTGTATGTGTCACAGACACGACGTAGAAGTATACCACATCATTGCATTTTGCCTTGTAAGCGTGCGTGAACCGACTACGTTTATTCTTGTGCAATGCGTAGTTGTGAGCACGTGTATCGGTGTATTGAGAATAACAAACAAGGAGAGAGGTGGATATGAGTTTAGTCTCTGATTTGGCCTCCACCCCGGGGGTATTGGCAGCTGGGGAATATTCCTACCGTGGTGACAGGTTCCATTATGAAGGCAAGATGGATAACGAGCAGGCGCGTCTGGCTTCGATTATGTGCCGAGCCACGACAATGGGTGTTCACATGCAAACAGATATGCTGAGTCAGTTTGCTGATGAGTGTGGATGCACCCCTGCCCGCGGCTGGTTTGTCAAAGGCAAGGGGTATTCTGTCTGTGTCGTGGCGCATTATTTCTGTTTTATCGATAACACTGGAGCCTCAATCAATGAGGTGATGGGTAAGATGCGTAGAAGTGTAGGCGATGCGACACCTGATAAGGTGTAGCCCGTTTAAATAAATATAAAAATTTAGTTCAGGAGATTGGTATGGCGAGCTTGGACAGTTTAATGCAATTGGGGGGTGCCATTGCGGCATTTAGTTTTACCGATGCCGGTGAGTTAACTGAGCACCGCCTGGGGGAAGGCCCTCTCAATGAAGACGTATTGGATCTGCTCTGTCATGTCTGTGTTGCCAATACGGCGATAGCCACAATGCAGGCGAGAGGTTGGGAAAAATTGACAGGTATGCAGGGTTTTTATCCTATTGAAGGTTTTACCATGGTCGGTTTCGACTGGTCCGCGGTAACCAGTAACGGCCAGGGGGTGGTACTCAAAAACGAGGGTGCTGATTACGAGGCCGCGTATCAGGTACTCAATAGCTAGGGAGGACGGGTGATGATAAAGCGATTACTGGTCCTTGATGGGGTGATGGCGGTAGCGAAGTTTCGTGATGATGGCGAGTTCGTGGAAGGTTACGGCATGATGCCGGATGAAGAGTTGCATCGGTTGGCGCACTTTGCTCTGGATTACAAACGCATGGTACAGGGAAACGCGGATCAACTGGCCATGTTTGGTCAGATTAATGGCTGGACCCCACCCGGTGGGTGGATCGTGCGTGGCCCGGCGATGTCCGTGTGCAGTGTGTCCAATTTGGTGGCTGTGGTGAATAACGGTGAAGGTTCCCTGACCGAAGTGATGCGCGAGCTGAAGGAGGTCGCGAGTTATTAAGCCGAAAATCTTTATGCACGGAAAGAAGGGCCTGGAGGCCCTTTTTTTTACCCGTAACCTGATCAGCGAAAGCTCGGGAGCCGCGTAAAGGATGTTTATGTGCCGGGCTGCATGCAGTAGAATGTGCCCCTCCCAACCATCCTCAGCTCCGGAGCCGATAGACACATGCTTCAATTGCGCGGTACACCCGTATTATCCGCTTTTCGTCTGGAAAAATTCCTGGCCAATCTTCAATCACAGGTGCCTTCCGTCACCGGGCTACATGCCGAGTACATGCACTTTATCGATGTCGAGCAGGCACTGGATACTACAGAACGGGCGACTCTGGAGAAGATCCTCGAATACGGACCCAGCCAGCAGCTTACGGCCTCCACCGATGGTCTGTTAATGCTGGTGCTGCCGCGTTTTGGCACCATTTCAGCCTGGGCCTCCAAGGCCACCGATATCGCCCATAACTGTGGCCTGAGCAAGATAGCCCGTATCGAACGTGGTGTGGCCTATTACATCAGGGGGGACAACTTCTCTGAACACGAGCAGGCGCAGATCGCCGCTCTGTTGCACGATCGCATGACCGAGTCCGTGGTCTACCGTATGGACGAGGCCGAAGGCCTGTTTGCCAGTACTCAACCCGCTGAATTTCGCACGGTGGACATCCTCGGTGGTGGTCGGGAGCAACTGGCCTATGCCAATGCAGATTGGGGGCTGGCCCTGGCTGAGGATGAGATCGACTATCTGGTGGAGAGCTTCAAGGTACTGAATCGTAATCCCACAGATGTGGAATTGATGATGTTTGCTCAGGCCAACTCCGAACATTGCCGCCACAAGATCTTTAACGCCGACTGGAAGATCGATCACCAGGTGCAGGATCGCTCCCTGTTCAAGATGATTCGTAACACCCATGAGAGCCATCCGGGCAAGGTATTGTCAGCCTATTCAGATAACTCGGCGGTGACTCAGGGTTATAGCAGTGGACGTTTTTATCCCGTAGCGGGCAGTCGCGAATACCGTTTCCATGAAGAGGCCATCAACATCCTCATGAAGGTGGAGACGCACAATCATCCCACCGCCATTTCGCCTTTCCCGGGGGCGGCCACCGGCTCGGGTGGTGAGATCCGTGATGAAGGGGCTACTGGCCGGGGTTCAAAACCCAAGGCGGGGCTGAGTGGTTTCTCCGTCTCCAACCTGCGTATCCCTGGCTTTGAACAGCCCTGGGAGAAGGATTACGGCAAGCCTGAGCGCATCGTTTCGGCGCTGGAGATCATGACCGATGGTCCACTGGGGGCTGCGGCCTTTAACAACGAGTTCGGTCGCCCTAACATCACCGGATACTTCCGTACCTATGAAGAGAAGGTTCCCGGCCCTAGCGGCGATGAGGTGCGTGGTTATCATAAACCCATCATGCTGGCGGGTGGATTGGGTAACATCAAGACCGAACATGTGGCCAAGAACGATATCCCTCCCGGTGCACAAATCATTGTGCTGGGAGGCCCTGCGATGCTCATCGGTTTAGGTGGCGGTGCGGCCTCCAGTATGACCAGCGGTGAGTCCAACGAAGACCTGGACTTTGCCTCGGTACAGCGCGGCAACCCTGAGATGGAGCGTCGTTGTCAGGAGGTCATCGATCAGTGCTGGCAGCTGGGAGAGAACAACCCCATCGTCTCCATCCATGACGTGGGTGCGGGCGGTATCTCCAATGCCTTGCCGGAACTGGTGAATGATAGCGGCCGCGGTGCCAAGTTTGAATTACGTGCGGTGCCCAATGACGAGCCGGGCATGTCACCGATGGAGATCTGGAGCAACGAATCACAAGAGCGTTACGTACTGGCCATTGAGGCTGCAGACATGGAGGCATTTGCCGCCATCTGTGAGCGTGAACGTTGTCCCTATGCGGTCGTCGGTGAGGCCACCGAAGAGCGCCAGTTGGTGCTGGGTGATGGCCATTTCGATAACACCCCCATCGATATGTCGCTGGATATTCTATTGGGTAAGCCGCCGAAAATGCTGCGTGACGTAACCCACAAGTCGTTCCAGAAACAGGAGTTGGCTCTGGATGATATCGATCTGACTGAGGCGACATACCGTGTCTTGCGTCTGCCTACTGTGGCAGACAAGAGCTTCCTTATTACCATCGGTGACCGTTCGGTAACCGGTATGGTCGCTCGCGATCAGATGGTTGGCCCCTGGCAGGTACCGGTGGCGGACGTGGCGGTGACCACCAGTGGTTTCAATACCTATTATGGTGAGGCCATGGCCATGGGGGAGCGTACCCCCATTGCCTTGCTGAATCACGCCGCGTCGGCACGCATGGCCATCGGCGAGGCCCTGACCAATCTGGCGGCCACTCAGGTGAGTGCGCTGGAGGATACCGTACTCTCAGCCAACTGGATGGCACCTGCGGGTCACCCCGGTGAGGATGCCGGACTGTACGAGGCGGTGAAGACTGTGGGCATGGAGATGTGCCCGGCTTTGGGTCTGGCGATTCCGGTGGGTAAAGACTCCATGTCGATGAAGACCGTATGGGAGGAAAGCGGCAAAGAAAAGTCGGTCACGGCGCCCTTGTCTCTGATCATCACAGCCTTTGCCCCGGTGAGTGACGTACGCAAGACCCTTACTCCCCAGCTGCGTAGTGAAGAGTGGGACAGTGATCTGATCCTCATTGATCTGGGCAAAGGCCGTAATCGCCTGGGGGCTACAGCCCTGGCTCAGGTGTATAAGCAGATCGGTCATCATTCTGCGGATGTGGACGATGTGAAGGCATTGAAGGCCTTCTTCGACAGTGTTCAGTTATTGAATGCAAAGGGCCTGCTCATGGCCTACCACGATCGCTCCGATGGTGGCCTGCTTGCCACCGTGGCAGAGATGGCCTTTGCCGGACATAGCGGCGTGGATCTGAATATATCTGATCTGGGCGACGATGTCCTGGCGGCCCTGTTCAACGAAGAGCTGGGCGCGGTGATCCAGACCCGCCACACGGATACCGATGAGGTCTTGCAATGGTTACATGATGCCGGCCTGGGTCACCAGAGCCATGTGATCGGCAGTCTCAATGGTGATGACCGCTTGGTGATCAACCATAACGGTGAGATCGTGCTGGATGAGGCGCGTGTCGATCTGCATCGTGCCTGGTCCGAGACCAGTTACCAGATGCAGTCGCTGCGTGATAATCCCGAATGCGCGAAACAAGAGTATGAATCGTTGCTGGATGCCGAGGACCCCGGTTTGCATGTTGCCTTATGCTTTGAGCCGGAAGAAAATATTGCCGCGCCCTATATCAAACGTATTACCCGCCCACGGGTTGCGGTATTGCGTGAACAAGGGGTCAATGGTCAGGTCGAGATGGCTGCGGCCTTTGACCGTGCCGGTTTTGCTGCAGTGGATGTGCATATGAGTGACATCATCAGCGGCAACACCAAACTCAATGATTTCTCCGGTCTGGTGGCCTGTGGAGGCTTCTCTTATGGTGATGTATTGGGTGCCGGAGAGGGCTGGGCCAAATCGATTCTGTTTAAT
>JAOUJT010000214.1 GCA_029883105.1 Gammaproteobacteria bacterium | reverse complement strand
TGCCTGCCGTTTTACTTGCCAACTCCATAAACGATAACTGACCGATAAGGGCACGGCCAAACTCACTCTCTTTTTCACTATCCGGCAGCCGGTTAAACAGACCTGTGGCCTGTTCCAACTCACCAATGTCGATCATCACCTGTACCATATCCATGGCAACACGACTGTTAGCCGGATCCTGCTGGATCGCCTGGGTCAGCAGCTGGATGGCTTCCACAGTATAACCGGCCAAATGTTTTTCTCGCGCCTGTAAACGTAGCTCATCTGATTGATTGTATATTCCCAGAGACTTGAGAAGTTCTCGCAACTCTGACTCTTTTACCAGTCCGTCCAAGGTATTTATCACTTTCCCATCTTTAAGTACCAACAGACTAGGCACATTCTCGATTCCGTACTGTTGACTTAATTCCGGCTGCTCATCCACATCTACCTTGGCAAAGATAAACTGACCGGCGAACTCTCTGGCCAGTACCGACAGGGAATCAGCAAGACGGATACAGGGTTCGGACCAAACACCCATAAACTCGACAATAACGGGAAGTTTGTAAGAGTTTTCTACAGCGGAAGCCGTAAAACTTGACTGTGAGAGTTCAAATATAAAGACGTCTTTTGTGCCCATCAGATTATCTCGCGCTTAATAATAGATATAACAGCAAGTATATCTGTTTAAAGCCTGGTGGACAAAATGAATGGAGCTCTGCTATGGCATAGCTACCGACGCAGGTTTGCAAATAGACAACAATCTCAAAAATACCGGATTATTATCCACCGAAACCTTTTTACCAAGCCATCGGCATACGTATTACCACACTACATTACCGCTCAAAGCATCGTTAAATACGATTCATTGTACAAATTATTTTATAGCAACGGGGAGCATTATCTCATTGCGGCGCATAAACCAAAGAGAAAAAGGTGCATTATAACGCGCCCAGACTGGCTCGCCGATTACCTGAAATTCCTGCTTCGCTACCCATGTATCAAGAGCTTGCTTATTCTCATGGTAATTACTCTTACTCCAGCGGCCAGAGTATCTCACGACAGCCATTCTATGTGCCGGTACATGGCGGATGGATACAGCCGTATCCGTGGGTTGTGGGATAGTCTGCGGCGTATACTCTGCAGGCATCATAAAACTTACGACATATTTTCCATCTGAACTCGTTTGTGAGACAGGTGCCGTCATCGATATTTCTTCGCCGCGATTCGTTTGCGACACAGGCGCTGTCATCGCGATCTCTGCCTGCGGCTGGTTGGAACCACTGATATATTTAAATAAATATCGAAAAGCCTTATTGCCTGCTTCTTCAAATTCCCCATCGACAACTACCTCGGCCAGCAGATAGGGTTCATAATCACGGATCTCAAACCTGCCATCCTGCTGTACAACTGAATATTTTGCTTCTTCAATTGCCTTCGCCTGAACAGCGTAAATCGTCAACATAACCATTATCATCCTAAGGAAATTATGCGCCATTTTCATCACCCATCCATACTTTTGATTATCTATATATACACAATATTGCCAAGAATATTGTAGAAGATATGTTAAAACTCATTCAAATCAGACATACGAAAGATTGAAATATTTTGAAGCTATCTATCAATGCAATTTCACACAGAAAATAATCCATAATATTCGGGCACGAGAGTTTATATGTAGATCTTTGACAAAGAATTAGAGACAGGGGGAGATTCAGCTAATTTTCACATCTTATAATATAGGACAACACTAAATTCTCATCCATGCAGAGAGTACTCACGTCACTGTAAGCCTGCGAAGGTTCGATAGAAAAGATCAGAGTATATCAACGAACTTATTAACCATGCCGATCAGGCGTTGCTAAAGACCAACAACAGGTACGAAATAAGCTTACATACAGTTTCTATCGGATCTGAGCATGATGGATCCCACCTTTGTGCTTTGGTTGTTGAGAATAGCTGCGAGAAATAGTGGACAGCATCTACAGTATCAGGCTAACACCATCAAAGACCGTAATGTACTCTCCACTGTTTACCTTGGATTGAGAGTAGCTAGTGACCGAAGGTTTCAATTCAAACTTGATGAACTAAAAGATATTGCGGGTATATTAGTTGAAACGATTAGCGGGCATGGTGATGGGTAGTAAATTCGTGGGGATCCGTCAGGCTTTGACCCCTTTAACGATAAACAGGAAGGTGATTGCCAGGGCAATCACCTTCCTATATTTTAGTCTATCTATGGTTTAATCCTTTAGTCTTACCAGGGCTCCCAGAGAGCGATGTGTGCTTGTTGCAGCCGCTGCAACGTTGTCTGGATGGTAATAGCTCAATATGTCGCCAGTGTTGGAGATAAACATCTCGGCAAATACATCGCCAGTTACCTGATCACTAAGGCGGACTATGTCCACAGCTTTGGCCTGACCACCTGTTGCCGCAACACAAGGAGAGGTGTTTGTGGCAATGCGTGTAAAGCCGGATGGTGCAGCGGAAGGGTTGGCACCCAGACAGATGGTCTGGATGGTCCAGTCAAATTCGCCATCCTCTGGTACGATCCGGTTATCACTCTTTATTGTTGAAGCACCATATATGCCGCTACCGTCGACATTAAATACCACTTCACCGACCGAGCCGCCAAAATCAACCGAGCCAGCACTGCTACTATCCGACATACCGGCCATGTAATAGCGTCCAATCAGATCTGAGTCCGTCAGCGTACCAACATCAACCAGGTGAGTGACCAACATATAACTCAGGTAATGGGTATAATAGCCAGTGTCTTTTACTACCGAGTCGCTTTGACCATCAGCTATCGAGAGTATGGTGTCCCCACTGGGGCTCACCGCGATCCAGCCACCTTCGTTCATATATCCGGCACCATCTGCCAGGGTAAGCCCGATAGCCGTCAACGAGTCGTTAAATACGTGGTCCCAGGGCTCATTGGTAACAGTCGGAGAGGTAGTGGTAGGATCCTGAATACTCACTTCACTGCGCAGGGTTGCGGCGGTGATATTGGTGCCATCCGTTGTTAAAAAGCCTATATCGGCATAATTGAATGCATTGGCGGGAATTTCATTACCGTTTTCGATCGTGTCCACAATACCTTCCTGACGCGTCAGCCCCATACCATATTGATTCCAGGAATAACTATTGGCTGGGAAGGTACTGCTGCCTGTGGCCACCTTGACCGCCATGTTGGCCACAAAACCATCCTCAAGGCTACCAAGATAGAAGAATTCATAATCGCGGCTAAAGGCGCCCATCACAGGCTTACTACTAGGCATGAATAATGTGACCCGGTTATGGGGATCTATTTCATAATCGATCGTTATGGTTGGAGTGGTGGTATCGACAGTCGGGGCGAGTAGAAACTTATCCTCCATGCCGACTTCCAGGGAATGCCAATGTTCTCCGCCGTCACGGACCAATGTTACCGTGCCTTTGCCTGAGGCATCGGGAGCAGTAAAACTCACCTTGCTCCCCCAACGAACATTCCGGACACTCTTGGTGCGTATCTGTGCCCGGTAGGCAGGGCCGTCTGTAGCATCGTTAATCAGGACATCATATACCGCTGTGCCTGAAAAAACCTTCGGCATGATCGCCTCACCAGTTAATATGGTCACACCAGTTTCGGGATAGGCACCGGCAATGATACTGCCTGGCGCATAATCTCGAACGGCATTCAGATTAAAGGCGGTATGTAATCCAAAACCACCAAGCCAGTAATCACCACCACTAAAGGTCGCACTGCTTGTCGCAACGGTACTGGCAATGGAAAAGGTGGGCGGAGCAATAGAGATATTATTACTAGCATCACAGCTCAGGGTATTGGCCGTATTAAACTGCATGGTGATGTCGGTGGACATGCCTGCCTCGACCACCACAGGGGCGGTCATCAGGTAGGGGTAGTCATCGGAACCATTGGCGTACCATCCCGTTGCACCGGGTTTTATTGCACCACTGGTGGCAAAGGCAACGGTGATCTGTTCTGTGGATGCTAATGCCCCATTGATGACAAATGATTGATCTGTCGCGGTTTGTGTGCCGCTACATGCTGTGTTACTGCCCGAGAATGTACCACTATTGGCTACGGTGAAGCGGAAGGTATTGTAGCTTCCTGCCGTAACCGATGGGCTGCTACCAAATGCACCATCACCCGTTAGCAAATCAACGGCTACACCGGATGAATCATCCAATATGGTCGTACATGTTGCATCCTGACATATTTCAGTCTTGTAAACGGTTACATTGAATGCCGATGGATCGGCCGCGTGTATTGTCTTACCCACCATTACCGTAGATATAAAGACAATGGACAACCAGATATTTCTATACTTCATCTTATCTCTCCCATGTATCAATTATCAGAGTAATTACTGATTCGCTGTTCCCTTGATAGAAACAGAACCAGTTGTCTGTGGCTCAGGATCGCTTTGTGATGGACATCCCGTTAGTAATAGCGGTAATAGCATTACTATTAAGACGCGCAGTAAATTTTTTAAAAACATGACATACCTCCAGTCATTTGTTTATTCGTCTTGTTATTGTCTTCCTAGGCATACAGTAAAGACATGACCAATCACGCAGGCTATTGTCAATTTACGCAATTTTAGTAGTATTATTCAAAGAGTTAGGATTCGACACGGACAGCGTAAATAGAATGAGTCAATTTTCGCTGAGTGATGGTGGAAGAAGCAGGGTTAAAGCGAAACGGTAAGTAGAAATGGGCACTGAACCTGGATGCCCATTGCAATTCGAATGTAGCCAGGGTTTCATATTATGAAATTATTTGACGCGTTGATTAATGCGGAATTGATATTGGAAACAGCCAAGTCTCTTGGGGCGGAGACTGACGACCTTAGGTGTCAAATTTCTACACTAAATAATAAGAATGACCTTGCGGTTAAAAGTATTCCCTATTCTACTATCAGGGAGCTACTGTTCACATCGTTACAGAGAACGGGAGCAAAGAATTTTTGGTTTGATATGACCTCGCAGTTTGATAGTAAGGCTATGATTGGTATCCTGGCTTATTCAACCGTCACATCACCTACACTAAGAGATGCTATTGAGTATGGGTATGGAATTCTGTCTAGCCTATCAAATATACAATCAATAAAGCTTAACTGTACCGACCC
>JAOUJT010000213.1 GCA_029883105.1 Gammaproteobacteria bacterium | reverse complement strand
TTATCGTTGTCTTTACTTTCATGCTTGTTATTGTTCTGCTGATGGCCGTCGGGGTTGTTATGGGCCGCAAGCCTATCTCTGGTTCATGTGGGGGCATGTCTGCACTGGGAATGAAGAGCGCCTGTGATGCCTGTAGCGGAAAAGGTGACTGCAAAAACAGCAAGAAAGGCGCAGTTTCTACTGATGGGCAAGAGGAAAAACACTAGCGCCAGTATCGCGCAGGAGTCGGCCTGCTATTGTGGGTAAGTATTTACGCGTTATTTTTGTATAATGAGCCGCAGAGACTCCATCAGGATTGATGTCGATGACAGATAGCGGTATACGCCTGAATAAATATATCAGTGATTCCGGTTTTTGTTCGCGCCGCGAGGCGGATAAACTGATAGAACAAAAACAGATCACTATCAACGGCAAGTTGCCGGAGCTGGGCACACGGGTGATGCCGGGGGACGAGGTCAAGGTCGATGGTCGTCGGATCAAGTCCAGTGCGGTAAACAAATCCGATCGTATCTATATCGCCTATAACAAGCCGGTGGGCATTACCTCAACCACCGAACGCCATGTGCCGGGCAATATCATTGATGCCATCGGTCATAAACAACGTATCTTCCCCATCGGTCGACTGGATAAACCTTCAGAGGGATTGATCTTCCTCACCAGTGACGGCGACATCGTCAACAAGATCCTGCGTGCCGGCAATGAGCACGAAAAGGAATATGTGGTGACGGTGGATAAGCCCTTGACCGAGAGATTCGTCTCGCAGATGTCCAAGGGGGTGCCGATTCTTGACACCATCACCCAGCCTTGCAAGGTCAGTATTCAAAGTAAGTTTGTGTTCAAGATTATCCTGACCCAGGGGCTGAATCGACAGATTCGGCGTATGTGTGAGTATCTGGGTTATGAGGTGACTAAATTAAAACGCACCCGGATTATGAATGTGAGCCTGGGGAATCTGAAACCGGGACAGTGGCGGAATCTGACCCATAAAGAGATGGCGGAGATAGAAAATTCTGTGGCTCACTCTGCAAAGAATGCTGAGAAGACAAGGAATAAACCAAAGGCCCGGCCAACGAAAAAAACAGTCAACAAAGCAAGAAAAAAAACAGCGAACCAATCACCGAGCAAACCAGAGAATAGGCAGAGCAAACCCAAGCGCCAATCTAGGCGTTAGCTTTTTGTTCGATGGATCTAATTCAACAGTCCCAGGAACGGGATCAAGGTGATATAGAAAATCGCGAGTATTGCCAGTAGATAGAAAAATATCATCAACGGTTGTCTGAACAGGCGCTTGATGAAACTATCCCGAAGTTCATTATATTCTTCTTGCACACGCTCACTGCGTTGCTGCTCATAATCACTTAATAAGCCTTGCGCCAGTTCCAGTTGCGACTCATCGCGTAACCAGAATCCTGCCACCGAGATTCCCCAGCGTCCGGAATCGGTTTCGTAGAAGTCGATATGGTTCGATTCCAGCAGGTCGTATATTTCAGCGACCTCGTCGACAGGTGCGGAGTTGAGTTTGATCAGTAGAGTAGGCATGGCGCTATTATGCGTAAAATCCAGATGACTGGCTAGCAGACATACGGATTGCTGTGCAATATCAGACTTCTAGTCTGTCGGGGGATGTTGCTATAAAAATGCTCAGCCATGTATGAGTGCTGCCTTCAGTGTTGGAACAGCTCCTCGGAGCGCGTTGCTTCAGAGATATAGTCAATAAATACACGTACCTTTTTCGGCAGGTTACTGCGTTTGTGATAGACGATGTGGAATGAGGCCGGTTCTCCCTGAACGTCAGGCAGGAGCTGTATCAGTTCCCCCTTGTCTAACAGTTGCCGTGCAGCGAATACAGGCACGAGTCCTATCCCGGCCCCTGACTTGAGCATTTCCAGCATCGTCATCATGTCGTTAACGATAATGTTTGGTCTGATTTGTAGATTGATATGCTGGCCATCTTTTTGCAGTGCCCAGCTGTCTGCCGAAACCTGTCTGGTTTTCAGGCAGACGATCTTGTGTTGTGCCAATTGCTCCAGTGTTTGCAGTGGCTGTTCCCTGGCATAGGCAGGGGTGCCAAGTATCCACTTTGGTGTGCTGCATATCTGGCGACTTATCAAACTGGAATCCTCCAGTCTCCCTACCCGTATCGCCACATCGAACTGACCCTTTACCAGGTCTTCGTAGCTGTCACTGAGATGGACCTCCAGTTTGATATCTGGATAGAGTGTCTGGAATCCGCTTATCCATTTACCGAGTGCGATGCGTCCCAGGGTGATAGGTGCGGTGATGCGCAGGGTGCCTTTGGGGTGTGTGCTTGAATTCAGTGCCAGTGCAAGGATGCTTTCAAGTTCATCATCTATGCGCTGGGCATGGTGATAGATTAGGGCGCCAACCTCGGTGAGGGAGACCTGTCTGGTGGTGCGATTAAACAGTTGTACACCCAGACTGGTTTCTAGTTCGGCAATCTTGCGGCTTAGTGTGGACTTGGGAACGGCAAGCTTTTGTGCTGCCAGTTGAAAGCTGTTTGATTCCGCCACGGCTGAAAAATAGTGAATGGCATTGAGGTCCATTGTCCCGCCTGTAGAATTATGTTTTCCAATAATTCCAATAGTAAAACAAAATTACGCTGCATAAGATAGTCCTGTCATATTGGAATGAGGAGAGGGGATATGTGTAAAAAATGCTGGCTTACTGTAGTACTCCTGTTAGTGGTGGTTGTGGGGATGTCTTATAGCTTTATCTACCAGGGCAAAACCATAGAGAGTAGTGATGGCCGCAAGGCAGTGGTATTGAACGAGGCAGAAAAGGATCTGTTGTTATCCGAGATGCGTGGGTTTTTGACCTCGGTTCAACAGATCACTACTGCGGTGACTGCAGAGGATATGAAAAAGATTGCTGACAGTAGCCGTGCGATGGGTACTGCGGCGGCGGCGGCCGTACCTGCGACTCTCATGGCGAAATTGCCATTGGAGTTTAAGCAGCTGGGTCTGGATACACACAAGCAGTTCGACATGATAACGCTGGATGCCGAGGAGTTGGGTGATCCACAGCATTCATTAAAACAATTGGGACATTTGATGCAAAACTGTCTGGCTTGTCACGCAAGCTATCGAGTACAGCTAGAACAGACAAAGTAATGTCGTAACTATCAAGACGGTCGACGGCAAACCAGAACGACTCAGTCGTTCCTGGGTGACAGGCCAAAGCCGTCTTGATGGTGTTTGGCTAGTTCCGTATAGTGCTTTGAATATAATAAGTAACAATGAGCACCGAAGTATATGTCCAAATCCAAGCCTGCCTCTGCACCGCAACAGCCGGGGCGTCGTGGTTTTCTGCGTAACACCCTGTTAACCGGATTCACGGCCCTGACCGCAGGTCGCCTTGGTCAGGCCAATGCCACCGAGTCACTGGCCGTACCGAGCTGGAGCAAGCATCCCGGTCCCGGTGTGGATGCGGCACCTTATGGCCAGCCATCAGGTTTTGAAAAACATGTGGTACGCCGCTTCCTGCCCTGGATGCGTCCTACCCGTCAGTCCTCGGTGAGCTTTTCTCCGCTACAGGATCTGCACGGCATCATTACCCCCAACGGTCTGTTCTTTGAGCGTCACCATGCCGGTGTACCGCAGGTCGACCCCGGCCAGCATCAATTGATCATCCACGGCATGGTGGATAAGCCACTGAAGTTTACGCTTGAAGACCTGAAGCGCTTCCCCTCGGTCAGTCGTGTGCACTTTGTCGAGTGTGCCGGAAACGGTGCGATGGAACAGCGTGGTGCGGTGAACAATGGCCTGCAGTTCACCCACGGCATGATCAGTAGTGCCGAGTGGACCGGCGTGCCACTGAAGTTGCTGCTGAGCGAGGCCGGTGTACGCAAGGGGGCCAAATGGTTGCTGGCAGAAGGGGCCGATGCCGCGGGACTGGCACGTAGCTTCCCGATGGACAAGGCACTGGATGATGCGATCATCGCCTTTGCCCAGAATGGCGAGATGCTGAGACCGGAACAGGGCTACCCCATGCGCCTGTTATTGCCCGGCTGGGAGGGGGTCGCCAACGTCAAATGGCTGCGTCGTCTGGAGGTGGGTGATCGTCCCTGGGAGATGCGCGAGGAGACCTCGACCTATACGGATCTGATGCCCAGCGGCAAGGCGCGTCAGTTTACCTTTATCCAGGAGGCCAAGTCGGTGATCACCTTCCCCTGTCCTGAACGACGAGTTCCCGGCAAGGGGCTGCACATGGTTGAGGGGTTGGCCTGGTCCGGTGAGGGCAAGGTCAAACGTGTGGATGTCTCCTTTGATGGGGGCCGCAACTGGCAGCAGGCGCGTATCAAGGGGCCACAACTGGACAAGTCACTGACCCGTTTTGAGATCGAATGGCAGTGGAACGGCCAACCGGCCTACCTGCAAAGCCGGGTCATCGATGAGACCGGTTATGTACAGCCCAGTTACCAGCAACTGCGTGCGGTACGTGGCACCAACTTTATGTATCACAACAATGCGATCCAGACCTGGATGGTGAATGCCGACGGGGAGGTGGAAAATGTCCAGTTGGGTTAACTATCTTTCCCTGTTGCTGGCCTTTTTGCTGGTCGCCTGTGGTGATGAGATGCCGATGGCCGTTACCGCCTATGGATTGGGCAGTCCTGTAACGGAAAACGAGATCGCTAGCTGGGATATCGATGTGGGTCCCGATGGTGTGGGTCTGCCTGTCGGCAGTGGTAGCGCACAGTCGGGTGAATCTGTCTATCTGGCAAAGTGTGCCGCCTGTCATGGTGACTTTGGTGAGGGCATGGGACGCTTTCCTGCGCTGGTGGGTTCACCGGAGATACTGGTCTCGGAGCGCCCGAGCAAGAGCGTCGGCAGTTACTGGGCACACAGTACGACCCTGTATGACTATATCTATCGTGCCATGCCGTTCGGTAATGCACAGTCACTAAGTGCTGATGAGGTATATGGCATTACCGCCTATATCCTCAATCTGAATGACATCATTGCCGATGATGCGGTGATGGATGCGTCATCCCTGCCGCAGGTGCAGATGCCCAACCGCAACGGTTTTATTACCGCCACCGGTCCCGATATCACGGTGGAAGCCTGTATGCAGGATTGTGTGGATGAGGTGAAGGTG
>JAOUJT010000212.1 GCA_029883105.1 Gammaproteobacteria bacterium | reverse complement strand
TGCACCGCTGGCAGTCTGTTCAGATATGTCGCGGATGGAGACGATGTTGCGGTTGACCTCTTCGGTGACGGAGCTCTGCTCTTCTGCGGCGGTGGCAATTTGGTTATTCAGATCACGGATATTGGACACCGCCATGGTGATGGTCTCCAGCGCGCTACCCGCCTCGGAGGCCTGTTGAACGCTGGACTCGGCACTCTCACGGCCTTTTAGCATCACACTGGCTGCATTTCGGGCGCTTTCTTGCAATCCTTCGATCAGTTTTCGGATCTCCTCCGTGGATTCCTGGGTGCGTGATGCCAGCGTACGCACCTCGTCGGCCACCACGGCAAAACCCCGGCCCTGTTCTCCGGCACGGGCCGCCTCGATGGCGGCGTTGAGCGCCAACAGGTTGGTCTGCTCGGCGATCTCGCGGATTACATTGACCACGGTACCGATACTGTCACTCTCCTTCTCCAGGCTCTTGATCACATCGGCGGCGCTCTCCACCTCATTAGCCAGGGTCTGAATGGCATTCATGGCACTGGTCACCACCTCGTAACCATTGGATGCCTCGCTGTCAGCGGTTTGTGCGGCACCGGCTGCGTTTGAGGCGTTTTGTGCGACTTCGGCGACGGTAGCGGATAACTCATTGATGGCGGTGGCCACCATATCGATCTCCAGATTCTGTTGTCGGATACCGGAGAGGGTATGTTCGGTGACGGCAGCCATCTGTTCCGAGGAGCTGATCACCTGTTGGGAGGTGTCGGTCATATTGCGCACCAGCCCGGAGATCTGTTCCGCCATGCTGTTCAGGTTCGTTGCTATCTGGCCGATCTCATCGGCACTGCTTAGGCTGGCTCGTTGATTCAGTTCACCGCGGGCCAGGGCGGCCAGGGTGGCGTTGATCTGCCGTATGCCTCGCTGCATGGAGTGGTAAAAGGCGATAAACAGATAGAGCAACAACAGGGTGATAATGATACTGATGCCGACCACCTCGTACATGGTCCAGGTGGCAGTATCGATATTCATCTGCAGCCGCTGTGTCAGTGCTGCCCGCGTTTGCTGATGTAGGGCAAGCAGGCCATCGATAATATCACTGGCGTGACGGTAGTAGTCTGGTGCCAGAACAGCAAAGGCATCTGGATCGATGACCTGGCTACGGGTCGTGCTAAGAAATTCGCGACTGGTGGTCAGCATCTGCATCGCCTTGGGTGTCAGAGTGCTGTTCATCTGGCTGTCTTCACTGGCCTGAAAGGAGTGGTGCAGGGCAGCAAGGGCCTTTCCAGTTCACCGGCGTAGTAGCTGAGTTTGATATAGCTGTCGGGGGTGAAGTTGCCACGGGCAATGATGCCGCCACCCAGGCCACGCATGGCGCTGACCAGATCGGTACTATGCATCAGGGAACTGACCACCAGTTGCGAGAGTTGGTAGGCGTGCAGATCCTTGCCCAGCAGGATGTCGTAGTCCTCGGCAAAACGTAGTTGGTATTGTTGCAGTGCGAGGCTCAGTTCGGAGTAGCGGCCATGCATGGGTAGTGGTTCCAGCTGTTGGTTTTGAAGTGCCTGCCACTGTGCGATGACGGCAGCCAATTGTGCCTGGCTGGACTCACTGCCGAGGCCTTGCAGCTGTTTAAATGCGGATTCGATCTGGTCGATAGCAGGTTTGATCCGGCCTTGTTCTATCGGTAGTCCGTTGGCACCTGCGTAGCTGATATCGCGTAACCACATGATCTGTTGCAGGGCCAGCTGGCTGTGCCGGAACTGCTCTATACCTTCCTGTTGCTGTTGATAAAAACGTATCTGCTGGCTTTGTGCGGTGATACTGCCCCAGCTCAGGTAACTCAATGGCAGGATAAAGATCAGCAGGATCAGGGAAAACTTTCTCGCGATGGGCATACGTTGTAACAGCTTGGTGGCGGGAGAGAAGATCCCGTCCTGATTCCTGGACATAATAAGTAACCTGTAGTCTTAAACGTTTGCCTGGCTTGAGTGATTATCTACGCAGCCAGGTATGGTGTTGGATGCAGATAGCACAGTCTATGAAAGATATCAGCAGTGGCGAACAACTGCTGATATCTTTCATTTAGAGTAGGCGATCTTGACCAGCTTGTTGATCTGATCCGCAGTGTTGTTGAGATTGTCGGCAATCTGGCGGATCTCATCACGCCCACAGGCCTCTGCACGTTGGCTAAAGTCGCCCTTGGCGATGGCCGCCAGGGTGGTATTGATCTGATGTATGCCCTGTTTCATTGCGTAATAAAAACCGGCAAACAGATAGAGCATCAACAGGGTAATAAGGGCGCTGATAAATATAATCTCATTCTTTTGCCATTTCTGTTTGGTGATATTCTCATCCACTCTATGCTTCAGTGCTGTACCGGTCTGGTCGTGCAGGGATTGCAGTTCGGTTAAGGCCCGTGTTGCCTGTTGATAATAGTTTCGTGCTGTGAGGGTAAAACTGTCCGGGTCGATAACCTGTAAATGTGTTACACGCAGAAAATTGCGGCTGTTAGTAAGTACCTGTTGGGCATTCTTGTACAGCATCGAATCCTCCATCTGGCTAGCATCACTGGCCTTGTAGGCACGCTCGACGGTGGTCAGTGTCTTCTCCAGTTCACCGGCGTAATATGACATCTTGATAAAACTATCCGGGGTGAAATTGCCTCTGGATATGACCCCTGCGCCCAGACCACGTAAGCCACTTACCAGGTCCAGCGTATAGAGCATCGAGTCGATATTGATGTGGGACAATTGATAGGCGTGCAGATCACGTCCGAGCAGGATATCGTAATCCTCTGCCAGTCGTAATAGATACTGGCGCATGGTCAGGGTGATCATCGAGTAATGGTTGTGTCGACTCAGGGCATTATCCCTGTTTTGCTGGCTTTGTTGCCACAGACGACTGACCTCGGCAAGTTGCTGCTGTGTAGTCACCGAGCCATTACCGATAAGTCCCTCCAGAGCAGACTCGATCTCACTGACGGTCTGACTTACATCGATTCGCTCATCTATATAACCAAATTCGGCGGCGTACTCGGCATCGCGTAGCTGCATCAGCTTTGGCAGCACCAGGTAGGCACTGTGTACCATGTCCAGACCACTGCGCTGGGTGGTATAAAAGTCAACCTGTTGCTGTTTATCTTCGACGCTATTCAGACTCAGATATCCCAGCGGGATAATAAAAACCAGCAGGATGAGAAAGAATTTGCTGGCGATGGGCATAAGTTGAAGCAGGCGCGTGGCGGGGGTGAAGATGCCACTTTTAAAGCTGGGCATATGGTTATCCCTAACAATTCAATAGAGGTGAAAGAACGGATGTTAAATAGTATTACGCAGCACACCCAGAAATAGATGCAACAGCGGTGGTTGATTCGTCAATCGCTGGTTTACAGTGAAGTCAGCGAATCCATCGGCCAGCGTGGCTGGGCCTTGATGGCGATGGGCTCGTGCTGACCGTGCAGCAGGCGCTGATGCCCGGCATAGGCGATCATCGCACCGTTGTCGGTACAGAACTCGGGACGCGGATAGTAGACCTCACCACCGAGGCCGGCGGTCAGTTGATGTAGCTTCTCTCGTAACCGGGTATTGGCACTGACACCGCCGGCGATGACCAGACGTTTGAGGCCGGTCTGTTTCAGTGCACGTTTGCACTTGATCGCCAAGGTATCGACCACCGCATCCTCAAAGGCGCGGGCGATGTCCGCCTGGGCATCGGGATGTTTGTGGAAGGTATTAAGGGCGAAGGTCTTCAGGCCAGAGAAGCTGAAATCCAGACCGGGGCGGTCCACCATTGGACGCGGGAAGGTAAAACGTTCTGGATCGCCCTGGGTGGCCAGTTTGGCGAGGATAGGTCCTCCGGGGTATCCCAATCCCAACATCTTTGCTGTTTTGTCAAAGGCCTCGCCGGCGGCATCGTCCAGAGACTCGCCCAATAATTGATATTGCCCGATACCCGTCACTTCGACCAGCTGGGTATGGCCGCCGGAGACCAGTAGGGCGACAAAGGGGAATTCGGGAGGCGTCTCTTCCAGCATGGGGGCCAGCAGATGGCCTTCCATATGATGTACACCGACGGCTGGTACGCCCCAGGCCCAGGCCAGACTGCGTCCGATGCTGGCACCCACCAACAGCGCCCCCATCAGGCCTGGCCCGGCGGTATAGGCGACGCCATCGATATCGGATTTATCTAAACCCGCTTGATCCAGCGCCATCTGTATCAAGGGAAGGGCTCTTTGCACATGATCGCGAGAGGCCAGCTCTGGCACCACGCCACCGTACTCGGCGTGCAGGGCCACCTGCGAGTGCAGTGTGTGGGCCAGAAGGCCACGTTCACTGTCGTAGAGGGCGACACCGGTTTCGTCGCAGGAAGTTTCTATACCAAGGACTCTCATGGACGGCAAGATACCGAGGGCTAAGGGGCGTGGCAAGCTAAATTGATCAAATAATCGCCGTGATCTCTTTGCAATACGTCGCCGAGACGATTAGAATTGCGGGTTCCGATTTTTAAGCTCTTATTTGAGGTAGATTGAATGCCTGCTGTTCGCGTAAAAGAGAACGAACCTTTCGACATCGCCATTCGCCGCTTTAAGCGCTCATGCGAAAAAGCTGGTGTTTTATCAGACATTCGCCGCCGCGAATTCTATGAAAAGCCAACTGCTGAGCGTAAGCGCAAGAAAGCCGCTGCGGTTAAGCGTTACCAGAAAAAGGTATCGCGTGATAAAGCGAAGACTGTACGTCTGTACTAGTAAGTAGTCATTCTTACTAGTAGCCATTCTGATTCCATCTGTATAGAAGGCGGTAGGTTGCCATGAGCGATCTCAAGGCAAAGATCAGTGAAGACATGAAAGCGGCGATGCGCGCCAAAGAGAAGGAGCGCCTTGCGGTTATACGTCTGATACTGGCTGCGATTCAGCAGAAAGAGGTGGATGACCGGGTTGAGTTGGATGACGCTGCCGTACTGGCGGTGTTGGATAAGATGGTGAAACAACGCCGCGAATCCATTAGTCAATTCGACAAGGCCGGTCGCGATGAGCTGAGTGCCAAGGAACAGGCAGAGATTGTTGTCATTCAGGAATATCTGCCCGCGCAGATGGATGATGCCGAGATCGAGGCGATGATCGCCGAGGCCATTGCCAGTACCGGGGCCA
>JAOUJT010000022.1 GCA_029883105.1 Gammaproteobacteria bacterium | reverse complement strand
AGCGATGTCCTGAATGACACCGGTCTCATTATTCACCGACATCACCGAGACCAGCTCGGCACCCCGTGCCAAGCTGGCGTCCAGCGCTCCCGAATCTATCCTACCCTGTCCGTCCACCGGCAAAATCTTCGCCTGTAGACGTGTAGCCGGGTGCAATACCGACTCATGTTCTACGGCACTCACCAGGATGCGTGCATCAGCTTGTGCCAGTGCTATACCCTTGAGTGCCAGATTATTGGCTTCGGTCCCCCCACTGGTAAAGATCACTTGTGAGGGATGGGCATTCACCATGCTGGCGACCTGCTCTCGTGCCTGCTCTATTGCCTGTCTGACCAGACGTCCTTCTCGATGAACACTAAAAGGATTAGCAAACCGCTCTCGTAGATACGGTAGCATCGCCTCCAACACCCGTTCATCCAGCGGGGTGGTGGCATTGTAATCGAAGTAACTTCGATCACCCATGATTCAGATCAGGCAATGAAACTAGGCAACAATTTCATCTGCCATCGCAACATCATGATGGATGATCTTGTCCTGTCGCTCGGCCACTTCCACCACACCACGTTTCTCCACCAGATCACCCAGGGTGATATTGTTGAGAAAATCATAGATTTGGGTGCTCAGATCGGTCCACAACTCATGAGTCAGACAGCGTTCCTCACCCTGGCAATTACCCTTACCGCCGCAGCGAGTGGCATCGACCTTTTCGTCTACTGCGGTGATAACCTCTACCACCGCGATCTCCGAGGATGCACGGCTCAGACGGTAACCGCCACCGGGGCCACGGGCACTATCCACCAAACCGTGCTTACGCAGTTTGGAGAACAGTTGTTCCAGGTAGGATAATGAGATACCCTGACGACCCGAAATATCCGCAAGAGTAATAGGGCCATCCGAATAGTGGATTGCCAAGTCGAGCATTGCAGTCACTGCGTAGCGACCTTTAGTCGTCAGCCTCATTGGAAACTCCCTCACCAGTACAATTTACCTACGGTCATTGTACATTGCCGAGTAATTTAGTCAAGTATTTCGTAGGTAGTAATTACTTGAGCTCAGGTTGATTGTCCGAGGCTTTTTTTACCACTGGCACATCTGCATCTATCTGACAATCCGGTAGTTCTGGCATCTGCTGCAAGTCGGCAATCTCACCGCCAAGAGCCTTCAAAGCCCCGCACATGGTCTCCATGCGGCTGTCCATGGCATGAATGTGATCGAGCATGCTATTTACCGCATTCACCACCGGATCCGGCATATCCTGCGTGGTCCCGTAGGCATCGAAACCGATCTTTTTCGCAAAATTCTCGCGCTTGCGCTCTTGCTCTGAGACCTCGGCGCGTCTGACGATGCGTCCGGGGATACCCACCACCGTTGCGCCTTCTGGTACATCCTTCACCACCACGGCGTTGGAGCCGATACGCGCACCGTTAGCGAGCAGGATAGGCCCCAAAACCTTGGCACCCGCTCCCACTACCACATCGTTACCCAGGGTCGGGTGTCGTTTGCCCTTATTCCAGCTGGTGCCTCCCAGGGTGACACCGTGATACAGGGTGCAATCATCACCAATCTCGGCGGTTTCGCCGATCACCACTCCCATGCCATGGTCGATAAAGAAGCGTCGGCCTATCTTTGCTGCCGGATGGATCTCTATACCGGTCAGCAGTCGGCTTAGCATAGCAATGATGCGTGCGAGCCAGCGCAAATGATGATTCCACATCCAGTGGCTAATACGGTGATGTTGGACTGCATGAAAGCCTGGGTAAGAGATGACCACCTCCCAGGTACTGCGTGCAGCAGGATCACGTTCGAAAATACAGCGAATATCTTCTCTGAGATGCTTGAACATGTAGAAAATAATTCCCTGTGTGTTTAATCAAGTATTGCTAGTTTACTGACTTTTTGTCGCCACTGCATTTGTCTATCCACTTTTGTGTGGCGGTCAAAATCCCTCGCAGAATATTTACCTCGATCTTTTCCAGATGCGCCTTGTGATAGAGACGACGCAAACGTCGCATAAGCTGTTTCGGCTGTTGGGGATTCAGATATTCCAAACGAATCAGGGTCTCCTGTAGGTGCTGATGTAGACCCTCTACCTCATCCGCTGTGGCCAGTTCTATAACCTCACCAATATCACTGGCTACAGGCTCTAACTGGCTAGCCATCATTAGTTCATAGGCCACCACCTGACAGGCGGCTGCGATATTCAGCGAGCTGTAGTCACTGTTGGCGGGAATATTCAATAGGTAGTGGCAACGTTCCAGTTCATCATTCGTTAGTCCCGAATGCTCACGACCAAACAGAATTGCCACCGAACCGTTCTCGCTCTCTGCTGCCATCTGCTCTGCGGCCTGGCGTGGGTCCACTTGCGGCCAGCGTATGGTACGAAGGCGGGCACTACTACCGTATATCACCCTACACCCCTGCAGCGCCTGATCCAGACTCTCACACACCACCGCCTTTTGCAGTACGTCATCGGCACCCGATGCTCGGGCAGTGGCCTCCTCACTGGGAAATTGTCGTGGCTGCACCAAATACAGCTCTGACAAACACATATTCTTCATCGCCCTGGCCACAGCACCGATGTTGCCCGAGTGGGATGTATGAATGAGAACAATACGGATATTTGCAGCTTGCATACTTTGCGCCTGTGTTTAGGAATGGCTATTTTCCCACGTCCGTCCCCAACCTGCTACGTCAAAGTGTGTCTATACATTCTGCTGACAACTGATAGAATAACCGGCGATGGGGTACTTGGTGCCCTGACTCGGGTACTTGGTGCCCTGACTCGGGTACTTGGTGCCCTTGCCTGGGTGCGAAGTGCCCTTGGGTGCCTTATGCACCATACCGTTCTTTATTTTATTTGCTGGTGTCGGGAGACTTGTATGCAGCCCATGCTCAATATTGCTGTGCGCGCCGCGCGTAGTGCCGGAAAGGTAATCGTGCGTTACCTGGATAAACTGGAAAGTCTCGAGATCGAAAGCAAGGAAGTGAATGACTTCGTCACCGAGGTCGATCGACGTGCCGAGCAGGAGATCATCTACCACATCAGCAAGGCCTACCCGGATCACGGCTTTCTTGCCGAGGAGAGCGGCGAACAAGCCGGCAAGGGGGGCTCGGACTACCAATGGATCATCGATCCACTGGATGGCACCACCAACTTCCTGCACGGCTTTCCCCAATTCGCTGTATCCATTGCCTGTAAATACAAAAACCGCCTTGAGCACGCTGTCATCTTTGACCCTATGCGCCAGGAACTGTTTACTGCCAGCCGTGGCGATGGCGCGCAGCTGGACGGCAAACGTCTACGTGTGAGCAAGCGCAAGGGACTGGAGGGGGCATTATTGGGCACCGGTTTCCCCTTCAAACAGCAACATCACCTGGAAACCTACCTGGAAACCTTTAAGGCCCTGTTCCCCATGACAGCAGGTATCCGTCGTCCCGGTTCAGCGGCACTGGATCTGGCCTATGTGGCCGCTGGACGTATCGATGGTTTTTGGGAGATTGGTCTGAGCCCCTGGGACATGGCCGCAGGTGCTCTGCTGATAAAAGAGGCCGGTGGACTGGTGGGTGATTTTAGTGGCGATGAGCGTTATCTGGAAAGTGGCAATGTGATTGCCGGTAACCCCAAGGTATTTCATGCCATGTTACAGACGATCCAGCCCTGCCTGAGCGCAGATCTTAAATACTAAACAAACTTATGCCGTATCGGCTCCTGCCGATACGGACAGTCTGATCAAGCTTCTGCTTAAGAATCACCATCTCTGGTCGCTATTGCCATTAAACCAATAAAAAATGGCGATATTGATATGTTACACAGCAAAATGGGTCTGGAAATGCGTATGCGCGATGCCCTCGATGGCATGGAACAATTGGCCAGTATGTATGCCTATGGCAGACTGCCCGTAGAGATGGAAGTCCTCGCCGCAGACGCAATCCCCGTCTCTAACGATCAACCATCGCCACCCCGTCTCAAAGCACAGATCCTACAATTCCCGAGTATGAGGCCTTCTAACAACCACCGTTCCGAACAATCAACAGAAAAATATAATAAAATCACTATGTTATAAAATAGCAGTATTCATATGCTATTTGACCCCTCCGTTTCATAATGGTAGAAATAGACTATTGGCATGGATTCCCAACTGCTATTGGAGAGTTGTATGAAACGAACCACACTGGCCATCCTGGTTCCACCATTCGCGGTCTGCCGCTATGGATGCGCAGGATACTGTGCAGCACCCATAGGTCTGTTCTGGCTTGCTGGCATAAGTAGCATGATCTATGGCTATTATGGTGGACCGCTGGGTGTCGAGGGGATTAGCTGGACCACCTCCATTCTGGGCCTGATTATGTGGATTATCGCTTCAGTCTGGGCCGAAGACACCATCAAAGGTGTCAGCGATGATAGCTTGCATAAAACCAGCAGTTCCCTATGTCGCATCGTCAAAACCGACATTGATGACTCCGACCCCTTCGACGACATACGTAAGAACGCCAATTAAAAAAGCCCGCGAAAGCGGGCTTTTTTAATACACAGATTCGGTATTTACCCATTAAGGCATGTCATCGATATCTGCTCCCTCTTTTTCTACCGGCATCAAGTCTGCCTTGCTCACACCCATCGCCAGAACCAGAGCGCTGGCCACGTAGATGGATGAGTAAGTACCTACCACTACACCCACAATCAGAGCACTGGCAAAGCCATGTATCAAGGCTCCTCCGAGGAAGAACAACGCCACCAACACCATCATGGTGGTAATCGAGGTCATCAAGGTACGTGACAGGGTCTGATTCAGGGACTGGTTAATCACCTCTTCCGAACTGCCGTTACGCACACGACGGAAGTTCTCGCGAATACGGTCAAAAACCACAATGGTATCGTTCAATGAGTAACCGATAACCGCGAGGATCGCCGCCAATACGGTAAGATCGAAGTCCAGTTGCAAGACTGAAAAGACACCCAGGGTGATGATCACATCGTGTAATAAGGCCGCTACTGAACCGAGGGCAAAACGGTATTCAAAACGCAGCGCTACGTAGATCAAGATACCAATAATGGCGAACAGCATGGCCATGCCACCATCCTCACGTAGCTCCTCTCCCACCTGTGGACCGACAAATTCTACGCGTCGCATATCAACGCTACTGTCAGCAATACGCAGAGCTCGGAGGATGTCACTACTGAGATCCGCATTACTCAGCCCCTCTCTGGGGGCAACCTTGATCAACACCGCTTTGGCGCTTCCGAAGTGAGTAACAATGGCCTCGTCATAACCTGCCTTGCTGAGCGTGTTACGCACACCTTCGGTTTCCACTGACTGCTGATAACCCACCTCGATCAAGCTACCGCCACTAAAATCCAGCCCCAAGTTCAAGCCTTGAATAAAGAGCGAGGCAATCGATACCACAATCAACAGGGCGGAAAAATTCATGGCTAACTTACGCTTGCCCATGAAGTTGATATTGATGTTTTTCATTATTTCCATCTCGGCAGTTCCCTCAGATCGACAATTTTTTAATACGGCTCTGACGGCCATAGGTAAGATTGACCACCGCTCGCGTCACCATAATAGCGGTAAACATAGAGGTAATGATGCCGATGGAAAGCGTGGTAGCAAATCCCTTAATGGGACCCGTACCCAAACCGTATAAAACCAGTGCTGCCAATAATGTGGTGATGTTAGCATCGGCAATAGTAGATAGGGCCTTGTCATAGCCCGCCGAGATACTTGCCTGTGGTGAGTTGCCTATGCCCAGCTCCTCACGGATGCGCTCGAATATCAACACGTTGGCATCCACCGCCATACCCACGGTGAGCACGATACCGGCGATGCCCGGTAAGGTCAGGGTGGCCTGAAACAGCGATAACACGGCCACCAGCAGTACCAGATTAACCGCCAGGGCGAAGTTGGCAATCATGCCAAAGGCCTTGTACCAAAAGGCCATAAAGGCCAAGACAAAGATCAAACCGATAAGTACCGAGTTAAAGCCCTGATCGATGTTGTCCTGTCCCAGACTCGGACCGATAGTACGCTCTTCGATGATCTCGATAGGGGCTCGCAGTGCACCTGCACGTAGCAACAGTGCCAGATTACGAGCCTCACGGCTGCTATCCAGGCCGGTAATCTGGAAACGTGAGCCTAGCTGCTCACGGATACGAGCGACGTTAATCACCTCTTCGATGAGCTGCGTCTCTTTCACCTCTTTGCCGTCGCGGATGTGGGTGATCTTCTTCTTCTCGATGTAGATAACCGCCAATAGGCGGCCCACCACGTCACGGGTGGCACGACTGAACTTACGTCCGCCCTTGCCATCCAGGGAGATGGTTACCGAGGAACCGCCACTCTGGGAATCGATACCACTCTTGGCATCGGTAATCGAATCACCGGTAAGCATGACACGACGATTGAGCAGGATGGGTGTGCCGTTACGCTCGTAATAGAGCCGCGCTCCAACCGGGACACGGCCTTGTGTAGCGGCCTGTACATCACCCGTCTCATTGGCGAGACGGAATTCCAGGGTTGCGGTGGCGCTAAGGATCTCTTTCACCTGTGCAGGGTCCTGTACACCGGGAACCTGCACCACGATGCGTCGATCACCTTGCTGTTGAATCACCGGTTCACGCACACCCAGTTCATTCACCCGCTTGCGCAGGGTCGTGATATTCTGTTGCAGGGCTTGGCGCATCTCTTCACGACGAGCTACCTCAGTAAAACTCACTTCCAGCTTATAGCCACCTTCATCACGACTACGTAGATCCAAATCACGGAACTGATCGGCGACTATCTCATAGGCCTGGTCGCGGCTGAGCTGATCACGGAAGTCGATCTTCAGTATCGGACCTTCACGACTAACACGGGCTCCGCGGATCTTTTCCTGACGCATGGTGGTACGTAGATCACCCACATATTGTTCCATGCGGGTGGCGATGGCGGCTTCCATATCCACTTCCATCAACAAATGTACCCCACCGCTGAGATCCAGGCCCAAATACATGGGCAGGGCACCGATCCCACGTAACCAGTTGGGGGTGGCCGGAGCCAAATTTTGGGCTACCACATAACTGCTACCCATGGCCTGGCGCACAATATCGTAGGCCTTTATCTGGTCTTCGACATTACGAAAACGAATGGTCAGGCTACGTTTGCTAGGTACTATGGACTTATAACTGAGGTTATTGGCCTTCAGGGCAGTTTCTGCCTGTGCCTGGGCATTAACGTCTATGGCATCCATACGCGCACTGACCGAGATATGCAGTACTGGGTCTTTGCCAAACAGGTTAGGCGTGGCATAAACCAGACCCACCAGAATGACGATGGCAATTACGAGGTATTTCCAAATCGGGTAACGATTCATCGACTCACATCCCTATGCGCCCTTACGGGCGCAATCAAACATTATTATTTTCTGGCGTCTTTAATGGTGCCTTTAGGCATCAATGAAGCAACCATTTCTCTCTGTATGATCAGCTCCATACCATCAGCGACTTCTACTCGCATAAAACCGTCGCCGATGTGGGTGATCTTGCCAAGGATACCGCCATTGGTCACCACTTCATCGCCCTTGGATAGGGCCGTAACCATGTTTTTGTGTTCTTTCACACGCTTGGATTGGGGGCGTATGATCAACAGATACATGATCAGGAACAGGCCACCAAAGAACAGCAGAGAGGTCATAGGATCGCCGCCTTGTGCAGCAGCGCCACCTTCGGCCATTGCATCAGATATGAAGAAGCTCATTGTCTCTTTAACTCCAAAATTGATAAAGGTTTCATTATGACACAGGAGGCACGTCTTGCGCCCTCTTGTGGTAAAACTCTGTGACAAACTCGTCTAAACGGCCCGCTGCAATCGCATCACGCAGCCCCTTCATGAGGAACTGATAATAATAGAGATTGTGCAAGGTATTAAGCCTTAGGCCAAGAATCTCATTACCCTTGTCCAGATGACGCAGGTAGGAACGGCTGAAATTACGGCAGGTGTAACAGTCACAAGTCTCGTCCAGCGGACGGGTATCCATCTCGTACTGGCTATTACGGATGCGTACCACCCCTTCGGTGGTAAACAAGTGACCGTTACGGGCATTGCGAGTGGGCATAACGCAGTCAAACATATCGATGCCACGGCGTACCGCCTCGACGATATCCTCCGGTTTACCCACCCCCATCAGGTAGCGTGGCCGATCCTCAGGCATCTGTGGTGTGGTGTGATTAAGGATACGGATCATGTCTTCTTTCGGTTCACCCACCGACAGACCACCGATGGCATAACCATCAAAACCGATCTCGCTCAAACCCTGCAGCGAGATATCACGCAACTCCTCATGCATGCCACCCTGAACGATACCGAACAGGGCCGAGGGATTATCGCCATGGGCATCCTTGCTGCGCCTGGCCCAGCGCAGGGACAGCTCCATGGATTCCCGTGCGACCTTTTCGTCTGCAGGATAGGGGGTGCACTCATCAAAGATCATCACAATGTCGGAACCCAGTTCCTTTTGTACCTGCATGGACTCTTCCGGTCCCATGAAGACCTTGTCGCCATTGACCGGATTCTGAAAATGTACCCCCTCTTCGGTGATCTTTCGCAGCTTGCCCAGGCTGAATACCTGGAAGCCGCCAGAATCTGTAAGGATAGGACCATCCCAGCGCATAAAATCATGCAAATCACCATGGGCCTTAATCACCTCGGTGCCAGGGCGCAACATCAGATGAAAGGTATTTCCGAGGACGATCTGCGCACCGATTTCCCTGATTTCATCGGGGCTCATGGCCTTCACCGTGCCATAGGTACCCACCGGCATAAAGGCCGGGGTCTCGACCGTGCCGCGAGGAAAGACCATACGCCCACGACGGGCCGGACCGTCGGTAGCGATTAATTCGAATTGCATACGACTCACGATATTTCCTCAGTGGCCTGCTTACGGGTAATAAACATGGCATCGCCATAACTAAAAAATCGGTAGCGCCGCTCAACCGCATGGCGATAGGCACGCATCACATTCTCATAACCGGCAAAGGCCGACACCAGCATCAACAGGGTCGACTCCGACAGGTGGAAGTTGGTCAGCATGGCGTCCACCACGCGAAATTGGTAACCGGGATAGATAAAGATATCTGTCTCACCACTATAGGCCTGTAGCTCACCGCTGCGAGCGGCACTCTCCAAAGAACGCACCGAGGTAGTGCCGATGGCCACGACCCTGCCACCGCGCGCCTTACAGGCTCGAACCTGGGCCACTACGTCGGCACTCACTTCTAAGTATTCACTGTGCATTATATGATCACGGATATCCTCCGCCCGCACTGGCTGAAAGGTACCCGCCCCCACATGCAGGGTGACAAAGGCGGTCTCTATACCGTCCTGCTTTAACCGTTGCAGCATCTCATTATCAAAATGCAGCCCTGCTGTTGGCGCTGCAACGGCACCCTGCTGGGTTGCGTAGACGGTCTGGTAACGCTCCATGTCGGCCTCGTCCACCTCTCTTTCTATATAGGGTGGTAATGGCAAGCGACCAAATGCTTCCAATACGGTGATCACCGACTCCGAATCGGCAAAATAGAGTTCGAATAACTCACCCTGCCGCCCCTCCACCTGCACCTCCACCGTATCGGCAAGGATAATGGTGGAACCGGGTTTGGGGGATTTACTGGCACGGATATGTGCCAACACCCTTTGCGAGGAGACGATGCGCTCCACCAATACCTCCACCTTGCCACCACTGGACTTACGGCCAAAGATACGCGCAGGGATCACTCGGGTATTGTTAAACACCAGCAGATCACCGGCCTTCAGCAGCTCAGGTAGCTGTAAAAACTGTTTATCGGCCAGCTCACCACTGTCACCGTGCAGACTCAGCAGGCGGCTGGCACTGCGCTGGGCACAGGGATACTGGGCGATCAAGTCGTCGGGGAGGTCGAAATGGAAGTCACTACGTTTCATGGCGCGCGCATTGTAACAAAAGGAATGTAATCGTGCTTTGCTACTGGGGACATCTTTCTCTATAATGCGCCGGTCTATGGCGATGTGGTGGAATTGGTAGACACGCGGCACTCAAAATGCCGTGCCTTCGGGCGTGACGGTTCGACTCCGTCCATCGCTACCAGACAACTTTTTCTTAAGCGTCCTCTTTGCGGGCCGTAAAGTTCCCTATCTATGGGTACTTTGTTACCATCTTTTGAACCCCTATACAGTTTCACTTATTTTATTAAACATATACCGGCTCTGTCCGACTATATATGTAGTATTCATTGGATGATGTATTGTGCTGAAGACCAAAATTGCGAGCGCTCTGTTAATTTGCCTGGCCTTTAATAAGGCTACCGCCACACCTATTGAACTCCCCTTGGGACCGATTACCAGCTTTGGAAATGCAAGCATTCCCTCATCGCTGCTTACCCTGACTCAAAACCCGGCCGCCCCAGCCATGGCACATGGAAAGAAAGAATCGGAACTGTACAACAGTTACGGCTTCGGAGCCGTGGGTGTGGGTGTGGAGCTGGGCGATTGGGGTACGGTAATGGATAAGCTGGATGCCTTATCGACACTTGATCCCAATGCCATAGACCCCGCTCAACTGAACGCAGTGGTGGCTCAGGTAAACGATGCCTTCTCGACCCTGAACCAACTGGGTTATGTGAAGAGTAGCCTCAATAGCGCGGTGCCACTGTTCCCCATGATCTACTCCAGCCAGGACATGAAGAGCGTCTATATCAGTGCCGATGTCTCGGCCCAGACCAAGATCAATTATCTCGACAGTCCGGTACAGGTCACGGGTGTTGACTCCATCAGTGCAACGGGGGCGCTCTATACCAAGGCACTCTACCGTGGTGATATCTCTATCGGCTATAGCCAGCATCTGATGGATACCAGCATTGGCACACTCTATGTGGGTGGTAAGGTAAACGCCATATCACTGAGCCTGCACAAAAATGTACAGGGACAAAGTATTGATATTGCCAACCCTGGGGCCACGGCCTTTACCCTCGACCCATCAACCTTTCAATATCAGCAATCCCTCGCCTTCGGCATGGACGTCGGCGTATTATTGACCAGTGACAATCTACAGGCAGGATTGACCCTGACGAACCTTGGCAATCCCAGCTTCAGTTATCCTGTCATCGGCCAGAACTGCTCCACACTCCCTGTCGCCGAACAAGATTCTTGTTATATTGCCGTGGCCCACAGTGATCGCATCAACCTGTTGGAAACACATGTTATGACACCGCAACTCAAGGCAGAAGGAGCCATGCTCAGCTCCAGTGGCAATTTTGTTGTGGCTACCGCCATGGATCTGAACGCCGTCAATGACGCCACGGGCGATCCCGTACAGTGGTTTACCCTCTCTTCTGCCTATCTACCCCAGGGGTGGAGTGGCTTGGCAGCACCCGAGGTACGTCTGGGATTCCGTAAAAATCTAGCCGGTAGCCAAATGGGTTATATGAATATCGGCATGACCTTATTTAAATTCCTCGCCCTGGATATAGCCCAATCACTCAATACCACCACAATAAATGATGCTGGCAATACAACAACGGTTCCACGCAGCCTTCTCTTCAGCCTCGGCTTTGCTGCCAACTTTTAGGAGTCATTGATGATGAACAGCTTTTTCCTCAAAGCTCTGCCCTACACACTGCTATTCCTACTCAGCGCCTGTGGTGCAGGTACTCAGGATGGTGGCACCAGCAACAATATCTCCGGCCTGGCGGTCGACGGCTATCTGGCGGGTTCCAAGGTTTACATAGACATCAATGGTAATGCCAAACTTGATTCGTATGAGCACTGGGCCATAACCGATGTTGATGGTCTCTTTGGCATCGCCAGAGACGGCACAGATTATTGTGCCTCCACCACCACACAACGACATTGTCTGTCTGTGGGTGAGTACTCGGGTTATGACATACGTATCGAAGGTGGCTATGACACCATTACAGGGGAGGCCTTCGAGGGCGTTATTAGCCGTACCTTGGATGGTACCACGACACAGATCACCTCAGCACTGAGCTCGATGCAAAGTAGTATGTCTGCGGCTCAGATCACTGTCTGGCTCAATGCAGAAAACCTAGCTGCCAGTACCACACTGGCGACAACCGACCTATCCAGTGATCCACTGAGTATCGCCACCACCACCGGTGCCAACCAGACCCATCTGATCCAAACTGCCTGGCTGGTGCATAAATCCGTTACCATCATGGCTGCTGAACTAAAACGCATCTATCCAGACACCATTATCGCCAACGAGTCCCTGCCTAATGATTTTGCCCCATTTGTCTATGAGGCTCTAATCACCACCTGGAGTGCAGATACCAGCCAGGACATGGTGACCATGCTGGCTGATGCGGCCAAGATTACCGCCATCATGTCTGAGGCAACAACCCTCTTACAGGCGGCATTAGCAGATGCTGCGACCCTTACTAGCGATGGAACATACACCGCAGCGGTCGATATACCGCTACGTATCAGCAAACTGATCACACTCATCGACAGCAACCTATTCACCACCACTGGCTATACACCGGTACAGATCTATGCCCGTGCCCGTGCCATAGAGATACTGACCATTATGCTCAGTGAGCCCACCATCATTGCCGCCAATATCGATGCCGCCACCACTGACATGAGCCTGGACTTAACACTCAGCAACTTTGAGAATGTCGCAACCGATGTCAGTGCCATCGCCGCCGATTACATCCCTGATGGCATAGCCACCACCGACTACTCCGGTCGCACCTCTCTGGCCGATGTGCTGCCAGCCGATCCCAGCGTTCCTATACCGGTTACCAATAGCGATGGGGATACCGCGGATGTATTTATCGATACCGGTACCGGCACCGTGAGTATCGATATGGTGGCCGATGTGGATGGGGATGGGATCGTTGATGACGTCGTGATACCCGGGACCATTGAACCCATCAATGAGTACACCTCCATCATGACCCTGGAGATCGGTGGCAGCCAACAGACCATTATCGTTGAAACCGGACCCGCCGGGGAACTGATCTTCGATACATCCAGCCTGGAAGGGCTAGGTGTAGACGATTTAGGCAGTTAGATATTGCAAAGGGGCATGAAAAATAGCCCAAATGCATGATGTAAGTTGAGACAAAATAGTAAATACTGTCAAAAACGCCAGTAAGTATTTAAAGAAATGCAATGAAGGAGTAATGATGAATATTAAACCAATTAGCATGATGGTGGCCATGAGTCTGGTCGGATCGACAGTTTCCGCTGCCTCATGGGTCACTCTTGATGCCCGTAGCGGTGGTATGGCAGGCCTGTCCGTTGTCACCAGTAATATCGATGTGGCTCCCTTCACCAACCCCGCCATGCTGGCGGCAGGCAAGGAGGACGAAGATTTCGGTGCCATTTTCGCCTTTGGCGCGACCGTCGCCGATCCCAATGACTTCACGGGGACACTGGATGTCTTCAATGACGCCTACGCTGCTATTCCTGTAAGCCCTCTCGATCCAAGCTTCACGACGTCGATTACAAATGCGAACACGGCTCTCGGTGATCTCGGAGGCAAGGGCTATCAATTCGATGTCGGAGGCGGACTGGCCAGTGGTTTCAAAATGGGAGAGTGGGCCGCTGCATTCAGTGCAATTGTCACCACCGCCAATGATTTCGGTGTAGGTACAGCGGATGGTTCCGCACCAACGATTAGCTTTATCGACGGCACGACCAATGCAAGCCTTAAAGGCATCTCCGTCAACAGCCAGGACATCGGCCTCTCTTTCGCCCGCAGCTTTGAGCTGAATGATGATTTCGACTTGGCGGTAGGTATCACGCCGAAGATGCAAACCATCTCCATAGGTGAGGCAGATCAGCCATTTGATCCACTCAATCCACCGACCGTAGACAGTTTAGATCTCACCTTTGGTACTGGCCAGTCCACGTTCAATACCGATGTCGGTGTGGTTGCCCGCTACAATAAAAACGTTCGATTTGGACTGGCCGTGCGCAACATGATTGCACAGTCCTACCTCAGCCCATTAACGAACACGACCATCAGTATCCAGCCACAGATGCGCGCCGGTGTTGCCTATACCAATGACTTCGTAACCGTCGGTCTCGATCTGGATCTGGCCGAAAATACCGCCTACGTCTCCGGTGTAAAGAGCAAGTACATGATCATCGGTACGGAGTTTAATGCCTGGAATGTGGCCCAGCTACGTCTCGGCTATCGCACAAACAGTCTCGACTCCAATGATGTTCAGACAAGTCTTGGTTTGGGCCTGTTCGATGCGGTCAATATCGGTGCTATGACCAACCCCAACAACGCAGCGGCAGGCACCAGTGCTTACATGAGCTTCGGCCTCAAGTTCTAACGCATACTACACTGCAGAAAACAAAAAGGCCTGGAGAACCCAGGCCTTTTTTATTCCCCAAAGCCCTCTTCCTAGCTTAAGAATTTTCGCGATAATAGGCCATCAGCTCTCTGGTGGATGCATCAGAATCTTTCATCTCCTCACCCTCGCCCGATAGAGCCTTTAACACCTCCGAGGTGGTGCGCTTGCCAAACTCGACCCCCCACTGATCAAAGGGATTGATCTGCCAGATGGTTCCCTGAACAAAGATCTTGTGTTCATACAGGGCGATGAGGCTGCCCAGGCTACGGGGCGTCAACTTGTCGATCAACACGGTATTGGTGGGTCGATTTCCTTCCAGTACCTTATGCGGGGCAAGACGATCAATCTCCGCCTCAGACAAGCCCTCCGCCTGCAGTTCTGCCCGTACCTCTGTCTGGGTCTTGCCCATCATCAAAGCGCGGGTCTGGGCAAAGAAGTTGGCAATCAATATGGTCTGGTGATCGTTGATAGGATAATAGGTCTTTACTGGGGCAATAAAGTCCGCCGAGATCGGCCGTGTACCCTGATGTAATAACTGAAAATAGGCGTGCTGACCGTTGGTGCCGGTCTCCCCCCAGATAATCGGTCCGGTGGTATAGTCCACCGCTTCGCCGTCCCTGGTCACCGACTTGCCGTTGCTCTCCATATCCCCCTGCTGAAAATAGGCAGAAAAACGGTGCAGGTGTTGATCATAGGGCAGGATGGCGTGGGTCTGACTGCCAAAGAAGTTGCTATACCATATGCCCAACAGGCCCATCAGCACCGGCATATTTTCTTCAAACGGTGCCTGACGAAAGTGTTCATCCATCTCATGGGCACCGGCCAGTAGCTCTTCAAAATTATCCATGCCCAAATACAGGGCAACAGACAGACCTACCGCCGACCAGAGGGAATATCGGCCCCCGACCCAATCCCAGAACTCAAAGATATTCTCTTCCGGCAGTCCGAATTCCATGGCCTTGTCACGATCTGCCGTGACCGCAACGAAATGTTGCGCCAACTGATCTGGATGACTTAGTCGATCTTGCATCCAACGGCGTACCGTCAACGCATTGGAAAGACTCTCCTGGGTAGTAAATGATTTGGAGGCAATGATGAAGAGTGTGGTTTCAGGCTGTACATGATTCAGAATATCCACCACATGGCTGCCGTCCACATTGGACATAAAGTGAACCTTCACCCCACGTGGCATCCGGTAGGGCTTCAAGGCCTCGGTCACCATCACCGGACCGAGGTCTGAGCCGCCGATGCCAATATTGACCACATCTGTAATAGCCTGACCGTTATAACCTCGCCAATTGCCAGTATAAATATCGTCAACAAACGTTCGCATTTTCGCCAGTTGCTGACGCACCGCAGGCATCACATCCTTGCCATCCACCAATACCGGACCACCTCCGACATTTCTCAGTGCGGTGTGTAACGCGGGACGCTGTTCGGTGGTATTAACCAGGCCACCTGAAAACAGTGCATCGATATGCTCACGTAAACCACTCTGTTTTGCCAAGGCCACCAACAGTGTACGTGTCTCTTCTGTAATACGGTTCTTGGAATAATCCAACAATATACTGGACTGCTTGAGACTAAACTTTTTAAACCGCAGGGGATCTTCAGCGAACCACTCTCGTAGATGAGTGTTGCAGATCTGTTCGTAATGATCCTGTAGATTCTGCCAAGCAGGTAACTGACGCAGCCGTGTCATTCCTTTTCCTTCATCGTTGATTGTCATCTTGTCTGGTAATTTTGTAAGTCATAATGGCGCTAGTGCGCTCTGATAAGTAGCCGCAATTCTAATACGTAAGCCTATGTTATCGCCAATAAACCTGATGTAAGTCAGGGTAACTGACTGGAGACTCAGAGTCTTGTGTGGGCAATATTTAATGAGAAACGGTATAATGGCCGGCTGAAATTCGACATTATTATTATAACTCACTGAATTTTAAATATTTTCTAACAAAAACGGTAATAAAAGTAGCGAACATGTCTCAAACTCTCAGCGACAAGAAGCTCAGAAGCCGCGTTAAGCTGCTCGGCACCCTGGTGGGCAATGTACTTAAGGCAGAGGCCGGTGGGCGTGTCTTTAATGCCGTCGAGACCCTGCGTAAGGGTTTTATCAGTCTGCGTGTAGCCGACAATCCGCAGAAGCGCAATCGCCTGTTAAAGATCATCAACGGCCTGGACGCCGATACCTTGGCACACGTGGTTCGTGCCTTCAGCATCTATTTCAGCCTGGTGAATATTGCCGAAGAGGCCTATTCCCATGATCAGCGCCGTCGTTCCATACGTAAGGGCGGGCCTTTGTGGAATGGTTCGTTTGATGCCTCCTTTCGTGAATTTCGTCAGCAGGGTGTAGACGCTCAACAGCTGCAAACCTTGTTTGACAGTCTTTGTTATATGCCGGTGTTCACCTCTCACCCCACCGAGTCACGCCGCCGTACAATGATGGAATCTCTGCGACGTATTTTTGTGACAGCAGAGAGACTGGACGATTACTATCTGAGTAAGGAAGGCCGTAACAAGGTCGTGCACGAACTGGAGAGCCAGATCCACACCCTGTGGAAGACCAACGAGGTTCGTGTACAGCGTCCCCAGGTCCGCGACGAGGTCGCCTACAATCTTTATTACTTCCGCGAAAGCCTGTTCAATGCTGTGCCCACGCTATACCGTAAACTGAATAACGCCCTGACCCGGGTCTATGGTGAAGATAACGCCAATGCGATCAATATCCCCACCTTTATAAACTTCGGTTCATGGACCGGTGGTGATCGTGATGGCAATCCCAACGTAAAGCCTGAAACCACGGCCATGGCGCTGCGTATGCAGAACCGTGAGGTATTACGTGAATATCTGCATCGTGTGGATAATTTGGGCCATCTCCTAACCTACTCCACGCGTTTTTGTCAGCCTTCTGCGGAATTTATGCAAAGTATGGCCACAGATAATCAGCGCTTTGCCAGCTTCTTTGAGCGTAAACCCCTGCGCTACGAAGAAGAACCCTATCGTCGCAAGCTGCATATCGTTCGCAAGCGTCTGCGAGCCAATCTTTTGCGTGCAGAGGATCTGCTTAAGGACAGTGGACAGCCCGAGAACAATCATCTGCATTGCTACGAATCCGATGAAGAGTTCCTCAAAGACCTCACTCTGATTCGCGACTCACTGATCAGCCACGGCGATGCCCGTACCGCCGACGGTGAACTTCAGGATCTGATCCGCCTGGCAGAAACCTTTGGCTTCTACCTGCTGAAACTGGATCTGCGCCAGGAATCCACCATCCATTCCGATGCGGTGGCAGAGGTACTGAAACTAAGCAGTGATATCGATTACGCCAGCCTGGATGAACAGGAGCGTATTGATACCTTGGCGAACCAGATCCTCAAGGCAGAGATTCTGGAATTTGATCGTGAACAGCTTAGCGAACAGGGCATGGAAACCCTGGAGCTGTTTAAGGTCATGGTACAGTTACGAAAAGAGATCAGCGCCAACGCCTTTAACAACTATGTCATCTCGATGACCCACGCCGCCAGCCATGTGATGGAGGTGATGTTTCTCGCCGCCCTGGCTGGACTGGCCGGTAAGCGCAATGGCGAGTGGTTCTGTGACATTCAGATCAGCCCGCTGTTTGAGACCATCGTCGATCTGAACCACATCGAACCGGTTATGGAGCAGTTGCTGGATTCAGACACCTATACCAGTCTGCTCAAGGCCTCCGGCAACCTGCAAGAGGTGATGCTGGGATATTCCGACTCCTGTAAGGACGGAGGTATCCTCGCATCCTCCTGGAATCTCTATAACGCCCAGAGGCAGGTTACGACACTAGCAGCACAACGCGGTGTGGAGTGCCGTCTATTCCATGGCCGTGGCGGTACTATTGGTCGCGGCGGCGGTCCTACCAACGAAGCTATCCTCTCTCAACCTGTGGGCACAGTTAATGGCCGCATCAAGTTCACCGAACAGGGTGAGGTATTGGCGTACAAATACAGTAATGAGGAAACCGCAGCCTACGAGCTGACCATGGGCACCTCGGGCCTGATGAAGGCCAGCCGCAACCTGATTATGGATGTACACGAGGAACGTTCAGACTACATGGGTATCATGGATGCCTTGAGCAAAACCGGTGAAGCCAGTTATCGTGGGCTCACCGACGAGACACCCGGTTTTCTTGATTACTTCTATGAGGCCACCCCGGTGAGCGAAATAGGACTAATGAATATCGGCTCACGTCCCTCACACCGCAAAAAGGGTGACCGTTCCAAGACCTCGGTACGCGCCATCGGTTGGGTGTTCAGCTGGGCCCAGTCCCGCCATACCCTGCCCGCCTGGTTTGGTATCGGCACCGCACTGGAACAGTGGCGTGACAGTG
>JAOUJT010000211.1 GCA_029883105.1 Gammaproteobacteria bacterium | reverse complement strand
TTTGAAAAGCTGGGGATTACGGCCAAGGCACTGGGCAAGATAGATAGCCCGTTTACCCCTTACAAAAAAGACCGCTATGGCTGGTTGATAGAAAAAGAGGCTCAAAGCAAAATGATAAATTTTAGTGAGAATTTAAAAACCCTGCCGGAATTCGAGCACATCGAAAGGCTTGAGCTCGGTGGCAACAGCAAAGATATTATTGAAAACAAACCAGGTAAGTCCGGCTCACTGGCCGTCTATTACGCAGTAAGCCAGGCAAGCGGCAACATCGGAGCCGAAGAGGCACAGCGTGCCCTGAAGTTGTTTGCGGAGCACACCGAGGATGCCAGGACAAATCCTGGTAAGCACCCGAATATCGATCGCCTGTTTAAATTAATCGAAGATGGCAGTAGCCTGAGCGTCAAGCCCATCGAAAAATAAAGGACAAAGCCATGTTAGATCCTGTGGTTGTGGTTGGAATTGGGGAGATGGCAGGGGTATTCACCCGCGGTCTGTTAAAACTGGGCCACCCGGTATATCCGGTCACCCGCCAGACCGATATGGAGGAACTGGCTGCGACGATCCCGGAACCGGCACTGGTGCTGGTGGCGGTGGGGGAAAATGACCTGCACCCGACCCTGGAGAAGATCCCGGCTCAGTGGCAAAGCAAAGTAGGCCTGTTACAAAACGAACTGCTACCACGCGACTGGCTGGCCCATGGACTGCAAACCCCGACGGTGGTCTCCGTTTGGTTTGAGAAGAAAAAGGCTCAGGATTACAAGGTTCTGGTGCCCTCTCCGGTATACGGACCTGCTGCCTCCATCATCACCGAAGCCTTCAAGAAGCTCGATATTTCCTGCTGGGAGCTGAACAGTACGGAAGAGCTGGAATTTGAACTGGTACGCAAGAATGTCTATATCCTTACCACCAACATCACCGGCCTGCGTATCGGTGGGACCGTAGAAGACCTGTGGTACAAAAATGAGACACTGGCCAGACAGATAGCCAATGAGATCATCGACATCCAGGAATGGCTTGTGAGCAAGAGCTTTGATCGGGAGAAACTGATCCTGGGTATGGTGGAAGGCATACAGGGTGATCTGGAACATAAAAATATGGGACGTTCTGCACCCGGGCGTCTGGCCCGTAATTTGGGGTTTGCTGATGAGGCTGGGTTGGCGGTGCCTACCTTGAGAGAGATATACCGTAGCGAAGCGTAGGTTGCCCTGACAGGGTCGCGTGCCCTTTAGGGTAACTCATGATGAACGCGGTTTTTGTCTTTTAAAGGCACCTGATCTTTAAAAGATTATAGGGCGTGCCGTGCGCGCCGATGATTTACCGTAAACATCTGGAGATATGTCGGCCACGGGCCGACCTATGCTTTTTAGCTCACGTGTTTCCTACCAATCCCGCCTCCTGGCCGTCCGTGTGACTTTGCAGCTTTTTTTAAGGCTCGTGTACCCTACCAATCCCCCTCCCGCCATCCCTAAAAAATACAAACCTCTTATTTACTTGCGTGCTGCGCCTACCAATCCCCCTCCCGCCATACCCATAGGGCACACGTACCCATAGGGCACACGTCCCTGACACGGCCAGAACGAACAAAGTGAGTTCAGGAAGTACCTGATGAACCTACGAAGGAGGTTCTAGGTAAAAAAAAACCGGATACTGCCCTGAGCATCCGGTTGCTTTACGCACTAATTTTACGGGAGGAACTAAACTTTAACGTCTACATGCACACCCTTATTTCCGGATTGTGCTGGCGAAGGAACGCTTTCGATTAACTGGGCCGCTGCATTGGCCTGGACGTCCATCGCCATCTTCATGGTCTTCATGGTCACCGCATCACCAGTATTCTTTGAATACTGATCCAACGAAGCGGGGGATATTCCTGCAGAGCTATCCATGAATACTTCTCCAATGTGTCTGATACAATTTATCGGTCAAAATGACGGCCAGCTTGAAGAAAAATTAACCACTAATTTTGTTAAATCTTGTTTTGTTAACAAAATCAGCCAAATAGCAACTCATACGGACGTGCGATGGCTGCCTCTAACTCCCCTATTCCGAAGGTACGCACAAAGCGGGCAGACTCTTTACCATCGAAATAGACGATTAGAGTGGGCACCGTCAGCACCCCCAGTTGTGCCGCCGTCTCGGCATCTCTGGCCACGTCGCTATAAACGAAGCCCATCTGCGGATACCGCTGCTCCAATAACGACACGACCTTGGGCTTAAGTACCTTGCAGACATTGCACTGCGGGGTAGAGAAATAGACCAACACCGCTGTCTCGGAGGCAAGGTATTCCTGAAGGGCCGCTAGTGAGTCGAATTCCTGTGTTTGCATCATGTTACCTCGGCTTATTTTTGGCGTACTGAGTCCAACTGTTCGCATATCCGTCGGGCACCAATGATGATACGAGGCCCCTGGCGTTGAATGATTGCCGGTTGTAGCGAGAACAGTGCGCCGGTTTGCACAGCAGCCAGGTCCGGCCACTGCCGCCACTCATCCAGCCATTCAGGGCGCTCTGTGGCCATACCGCTGGCAATAATCGCCTCGGGTTGGGCCTTTAACACCGCCTCAACTCCGACCTTGGGGATCAGCATGGAAGACTCAGCAAATACATTGATACCACCACACAGTTCAATGACCTCATTGATCAAGTGCTCGCCATTGATGGTCATCATTGGCCTATCCCAGATCTGGTAGAAAACCTTTATCCTCCGCCGACCCTGATACTGTTTACGCAACTGAACAATCTCGCTCAGCAGACGGTCGGCCTCGACATTGGCAATCTTGTAACTACCCCCCAATAGGCCCAGATTACGGATATCCCTCGCGATGGTCTTCAGTTGTCTGGGTTCGGTGTAATAAACCGGGATACCAAAGGTGGCCAGCTGTTTTACCGCATCGCCCTTATTACCACTAAACCAGGCCACCACCAGATCCGGCTTCAGTGCCAGGATCGCCTCCACATCCAGGCGTGTGTAACCACCGACCTGAGGCAGGGTCTTGGCCTGTTCGGGATAATCGCTGTACTTGACCACCCCCACTACCTGATTGCCGGCACCAGCTGAAAACAGCATCTCGGTAACATGAGGGGCGAGGCTGACGATACGTTGGGCAGGTTGCGCCAGCACCACCTTACGTCCCTGGGAATCACTCACCTCAATGGCATTAGCGGTCAGCGACAATGAGGCGAGGGATAAAATAAGCAGTCTATGCCACATGAATAACCCTCTCTTCCTCTATCTTGCCCAAGGCCAACGCCAGTTGTTGCCACTGCCTTTCATTTATCGGCAGACCAAACCTCAGGCTCGCGGGTTGGGAGAACCGGCGTACCCAGATGGCCTCTTTCGCCAACGCCTGTTGCCATAGCTCTGCCCGCTCATCCACCACCCACTGAAACAACTTCGTTCCTGCCTGCGGGGTTAAACCATATTCGCTCAGTAATTGGACTAAGCGCTCACTACGCTGGAGCAAAAGCTTTCGTGCCTGTTGCTGCCATTGCCGATCCTGCAATGCCTCGGTCGCGACCCAACGGGCCGGGTGGCTGATCCCCCAAGGTCCCAACAGATTCTGCAGCCGCTCCAGCAGGAAGGGCCAGGCAGCCACAAAGCCCACCCGCAAACCGGCTAGACCAAAGAACTTACCCAGAGAACGCAAAACAATCAGGCCATGTTCACCACTGTGTGCCAGCATGGATGAACGAGCATCTCCTTCTGCATCCAAAAAGGCTTCATCCACCACCAGCCAACCTCCACGGGCGGACAATTCCATCTGCCACTGCTGCAGAACCGCAACCGGCCATAAGCGTGCGGTAGGATTATTGGGGTTGATCACCACCACCACATCACAGGCAGCAATATCCGGCTGTGTATCATGCAAAATAATGACAGTGTGGCCGGACTGGGACCAGGCGTGAGCGTGTTCGGCGTAGGCTGGGGCAAAGACACCCACCTTGCAGGGCTCACGTAAGCGGGGCAGGCACTGTATCGCTGCCTGGGAACCCGCCACCGGCAGTAACTGGTTTATTCCGTAGTAAGAACAGGCCGCTGGTAATAGGCCATCATCGTCCTCCGGTAGCCGATTCCAGCACTCCGCAGGCACCTTGGGCACGGGCCAGCCATCACTATTGATGCCGGTAGAGAGATCCAGCCAACGTTGCTGTGGGATAGCGTATTGCCGAGCGGCGTCATTGAGCCGACCACCATGCTCAAGCAAAGGTCCAGACTCCAGCCACCAGCAACATAAACAGGGCTATGTACCATACCGCCCGATGTACCAGTTTCAGTGCGCGAGAGATGTCTGCGGCACCTGGTGCCGGACCAGAACCAAGGTGGGGACGCTCATGGCTAAGGTCACCATAGATAGCCGTCCCACCCAGTTCTACACCCAGGGCCGTGGCACCACTGGCCATCACTGGTCCGGCATTAGGACTATCCCACTGCCCCCCCTGAACCCGTGCGTTGTGCCAACACTGACGCCAATTACCCAAAGCATAGAGGGCTACAGTCAGTCTTGCTGGCATCCAGTTGAGCAGATCATCCAGTTTTGCCGCCACGCGGCCAAAATAGAGGTAATGGTCCACGCGGTAGCCCCACATGGCATCGAGGGTATTCACCAAGCGGTATAACACCGCCCCGGCACCGCCAAAAACAAAGAACCAAAACAGGGTACCTACTACCGCATCGTTGCCGTTTTCCAGTACCGACTCCACCGTCGCGCGTGAGACATCATCGCTATCCATATCCGAGGTATTACGGCTGACGATCATGCCCACGCGTTCTCGAGCCAGCGGCAGGTCCTCAGACCTCAGTGCCTGGGCAACCTCTTCCCCATGCTCCTGCAGACTGCGCAAACCGAGGGCAAAATAGAGCAAAAGAATATCCATCACCTGGGCCACCACTATCTGCTGATCCATCCAGATGGTAAGCCCTACCCATGGCCCCACGGCGATCAATACCGCAACGCCGCCGGTTAATATCTGCATGCGGGCGGAAAGGGATTCACGACGCAGCCAGCTCTCCCAACGTACCGCCCAGCGACCAAAACCCACCAGAGGGTGGTACATCATCGCTTCACCCAACAGGCGATCCATTAACAGGGCGATTAGGGTAATGACCAATAGGGTCCAGGGGTCGTGAAA
>JAOUJT010000210.1 GCA_029883105.1 Gammaproteobacteria bacterium | reverse complement strand
TTCGTTATGGTCTTCAATACCCTGTCTGAAAACTGGATCAAATCCATAACAGACGAGAACCCTTCGGACTTCTTCGTAGCCTTACCACCTTCGTCAGGGTTGGCCTCGTCCGTCTCTTCATCTACAGCGTCCCCGACCGCCCCGTCGCCTTCCTCGTCTGAGCTAGAAGCACTAGATATAGCGTCCAATATATCTTGTGGCTTAGGGCCTTCCTCACCATTCCACTCAAAATCTGTGCCAGCAAGTTTATTCACCTGCTTAACCAACTCCTCTGAGGTCAGAGTATTACTACCGTTAGCCAATTCAAGGGCTTTGAATCGAGTCTCGATATCTTTTACGGTCAACGGATTGGATTTATAAATGAACTCACCTCCTCCCATGGACTTATCGGCCATGATAGTGGTGTTGATGATAGTATCGAATTCTAACCGCTCTGGGGCAAAAACTTGCTCCTCAGCCACCGTGTAGGAGGCAAAAGCAGTAGCATAACTAAAGTCTTCTGTCTTACCTACAAACAAGGGGGGTAACCGGTAAGATCTTCTAACTCTACGCTCACACTTATCTAAGTACCCTTCAAACATAGAGTCCTTTTGTGATTCCGCCCCGAACTTATGAACATCCAAAGACACTGAGCCAGAGGAATCTATTGACCCTCCAGTAGGATAAGCTTCTAACAAGGCTGCTCCCATCTTTTTATCAGGAGAGCCAGAAAACAGATTCTGTAGCAGTAGCTTGGTATCTTCAGTGAAGGCCCCTCCGGCTAACGTAATCAAAATAGGGGGTATGCCGCCACTCGTAAAAAATTCAAGATTTAACTCTTCTGCTTTTCTGGCCCCTACGACAGACGGAGAATTATGCAGCCATCTAGGGACTCCATAAGGGCTATCGGAATCTAAAGTCACTGAGAAGTACACAATCTCAGTAGCCCGCTTTTCTGCAGCCAGACGATTCCCAACCTCATTCCAAACACCCGTATCTTTATTCAGATCACGAGAGGCTCCGAACTCTTTAAAATACACAGTTTTATTGCCGATGACCTGAGCGAACCTGCGCTCTCTCAGTAACACCTTCACCTTAAATTCTTTACCAGCTCTTATGACGGACTTGTCTACCGTAACAGCCTCGTCTAAAGCCACAAGCCGCATGTCATCCGGGCTAATTCTACGAGAAAACACAATGTCATCATTGTTATTCCTGATGATCTCAACAAAGCCAAATCCCACCTCCTCAAGATCACGACGTAAAGCACGACGTAAGGTCAAGAAGTTTAGCGCTGGATAGCATTCTTCAAAGAACCCTTTGAGTCCTTCGGCTTGGTCACCACCCTCACTACCGTCCTTCTTAACAATGTCGTAACCGGTGCCATCGACATTGACCTCCATGGCAGATATGCAGGGAGGCAAAGAATCACTCTCCTGAACAATTCGTCTTAGAAGTTTTAGATCGTAAGGCGGTCTCAAGATCTTAACTTTCTGACCGGTGTTACTATACAACTGAGCGAATTTATCCTCTGCATCCTTGGCATTAGACGAGACCACTGCCCCTTCGGCACGTTGGATCACCGTCATAGAGGCTGTAGCAGAGCCTTTGGGTGTGTTAGTTTCGGTCATAGTCTAGCCTTCCAGTAGGTTAGTTTTTGAATAGAGTTAATTATCATGACATATCGTACTCGTTTGGTACAGTCAAGTCATCCCCATACTCAGCTTCGGCTGTGAACTCTACCTGAGGATCCCAACCAAACTGCTCCTTAAGTCGTAATGTCTGCATCGTATCCACAATACGAGGTATCCAGATATCCAGCCGATCTTCCGGTATATAGGAGTGTAGGGAGTCATGCGTCATCATGCAAAATTTCACAGGGGTGTCATACCCGTACCGAGCATAAAACTCAACTTGAGCCAACTGAGTTAGATCTGACAATGTGGATTGGATAGGAGCATTGATAGACCGTCGCTCTTCCTGAGACCTTACACTAGAGTCTCTGGCATTAATCATTGGCAAGTGCCTTACCCGACCTAAAGGAGATCTCACATAGCCATGGTTATGAGCAAAGTTTTTGTAGGTCCTGTGGTAAGGCTCCAATCCCGGATACAAGTGAAAAAAGGCTTCCCGTGTGTACTCGGCTTGCTCCAGAGACATCTTTACTCCGTAGGAGTCCCTAGCATAATTCATGTAACCACCTGCCGACATCCCGTAAATCAAACCAAAATTAGACGCCTTACCATTCTGTCTAATCTGCTTGAATGTCATAGGGAATCCGTGGGCGTCTATAATCACATTATCTGTATTCTTAAGAGCCATTACCTCTTCAAAGGGTAGCCCTAAGGCCTGAGATCCGGCAACAGTATGGAGGTCTAAACCCATGTTATAGGATTCAATCATCTTGGTTTCATTAGCCACGCAGGCCATGACACGCAACTCTCCTTGAGAAAAGTCAACTTCTACTAACTTATGACCGGGAGGTGCTACAAAGCAATACCTCAGAGGCTTAGCCCACTTGGTATGCTTAGGAATAGTTTGCAAAGCGGGTCCTGTGCAGGACAGTCTTCCCGTGTTAGTCCCCCCGTCATCGGATCTGTGCAAAATGTAAGACGCATGAAACTTCCCGTCAGATCGAATGTGTTTCAGGAACCCAACAACATAGGTACTCAACGTCTTGGTAGCCGAGTTGAATTGTTTGTAAACATCTATGAATTTTTCGGCCACGGGATCATCTTGAAACTTCAGCAAGTGATTGTATGCCGTGGACGGTGCTTTTGATTTTTCAGTGAAGTCAATAGGGGTTAGGTTCAATCCGCGAGGGCCAAACATGAAATCTGAAATAATCTTGGCTCTCGACAATGACAAGTTATCCCCGTGAGCGTGTTTCATACGGGCCGGCATCATATCCTCAGCCTGCTTCTGCAATGTGGCTATCTCATCGACCAACTTAACCCTTAAAGCTTCGTATCGATCAAGATCTATCAGCACACCATTGTTCTCCATAATCTCAAAACATCGAGAAGATGGTTGGAGTAGATTCACATAGAAATTGGTCAACTGAGGGTCGCGCAATAGCTCCTGCTTCTCCTTATGAAATACCTTCAGGCAAGCGTCTGTGTCCCCCCCGGCGTAGACTTTAAACCCCTCAGGGTCATTAATGAGGTGTTCTGCCATCTTACCCTTATCATAAGCGGCATTAAACGGATCGTCATAGCCCCCTATATCCGTGTACATTTTGGCATGGACATTCAAAGAATTTGATCTGTTTTCATCCAAAAGGGATCCGACGAGAACAGTATCGAATTTCATGTTAGTGCAGACAATCCCCCACTTATGACGCATCCACCGTAGGTCGAATTTCAGGTTAGCTCCCTTCAGGCTAATCATGGGGGTGGTTAATAACCATTTGATTTGGTGCCATAAGGTATTCCTTACAGTCTGCTCTGGTGTCATATACAGTAAGCCAGAGAAGTCTTCTGGCTGATCATCATGGCCTCCGGGGAACCCTATCAACTCGGCGGTTCCTTCTTTGGCCGTAAAAGATATTGAAACCACCCATGCATCAGGATCCCACTCATCCAAGCCCACTGTCTCAAGGTCGGTAGTTACATCAACAGCTTTACCCGTATCCTTATGTGCCTGTTTGATATATGAGATTAAGTGGTCGTAGTTTTGAGCCCACCTATAATCCCCTAAAGCAGGCACCAACGTACCTGTATTGTGTAACCTAATCGCCGCGGCAACGTCCAGCTCTATATTGATTCTAGTATTGTAATCCTTTGACGCTCCGTAAGGATCGTAGGTCATGAGGTAAGTAACCTCCTCGTGGACAATAGGAGTACTCCTACTAGCGGTGAGGGATCTGTTCTTTGGTACAGCACCTGCGGCCTTCAACATATCTAGTACGCCAGATCCCATACCTACGACAAGATCCCCGCTCACAATGGATGGGTTCCCGCCCGCAGAAAAAAGGACCACCTCATGAGGCAGTCCTGAATATCGAGAGATAACGGGCTGGAGTACGCTGCTGACATCATAAGTCTTTGCTGAGGTCAGGATTTTAAGCATTAGACATTAACTCCCACTTAGAGGTACTAAAAGATTTGTGCCAAACATAGTACTCGGCGGCCATAACTTTAACAAGTTGGTCAAAATCAGATGATGATTTTGAGAATAAGGAATCCAACAACCCAGACCCCTTAGAGGCATCAATTAGGTAGACCACACTCTTATCATGAGAGATAGACACTACCATCCTAAGGCTACCGAGGCCTTTGACTAGGACGTAAGTCGCCTTGCTCGTGGACATTGATTTTACAATCTCCCAAGTGTATTCCATTCCTGAAGTAGGGTCATGAAATAATCCTGACCCCGACATAACCCCATTGACCACCTTGACTGGGAACCCTAACAAGTCACACAGTTCGTACCCTATAGTCTCTATATTTGATTGCATTATACGGACTCCATTATACCAGTAACTAAGCCACCTACTGCCTGCTCTAACGAGAAGGTGTAAGCCCCTAGCCTTATCTCTTTATAGTAGGCGGTGGCACAAACCTTATCGTTGGTCGTGGTCGTAACCTTCCAATACATCTTAGACTCGGACAGTCCCGGAAGTAGTTTCCCGAAGTTGAATACCTGCCCTACAGATAAGGTACTCAATATGTCTAAAGGGACTATAACCCCTTTAAGTGGTTTGGCTTTGTTGGTTCGTTTTACAGCCATAATCAAGATCCTTTATATAGTATTTTGGATAACTCGGGTACAGGGGTGGTGAACTGACCCACTGCCATAAGTACAGCCCCTACAGCCCTCTCTGCCTCGTAAAAAGAGTCTACTGAGAAATGTGCCGAGGCATGATTCTTACTGGACATATTCAAACCTGTGTACTTAAGGTCTCCTAACGAACACCCAGCACGTGGCTCCAACCGTACAGACAGGCTGTGGTTTTCCTTATAGCGGCAAGCCAGATTCCAATTGTCACCTAGTCCCACCACTCTATACACGGAGCCATTATCAGTACCTTTGACCTTCTGGTACAAATAGGTAGCCTCACTAAGAGCGATAGCCTCCGAAGTAATAGTAGGTTTTTCTTCTTTCTCTTTAAGTATTTTGCTGGCTGGTTTTGAGGGGTCACCTTTACCAGAAATAACCTCCGCATGTAACGAAACAGCATTGCCCCGTATCACAGTATCCCACA
>JAOUJT010000021.1 GCA_029883105.1 Gammaproteobacteria bacterium | reverse complement strand
ATCTGCCCGCGCAGATGGATGATGCCGAGATCGAGGCGATGATCGCCGAGGCCATTGCCAGTACCGGGGCCACCGAGATGAAGGACATGGGTAAGGTCATGGCGATTCTTAAGCCCCAGCTGCAAGGTCGCGCCGACATGGGTGCCGTTAGCGGCAAGATCAAAGCCCAGCTGGCAGGCTAAGCCTGCACGGGCCTCGCTTCGCGAGACCCGTCGATATGCAACCACCATGGCAGGCCGGATCCCCCCAGAATTTATCGATGAGCTGATGTCCCGCGTGGACATTGTTGACGTCATCGATGAACGTGTGCCGCTGAAAAAGGCCGGTAAGGAATTTACCGCCTGCTGTCCCTTCCACGACGAAAAGACCCCCTCGTTTACCGTCAGTCCCAGCAAGCAGTTCTTTCACTGTTTTGGCTGTGGTGTGCATGGTACGGCACTGGGCTTTCTCATGGACTATGAGCACATGTCCTTTCCCGAAGCGGTGGAGGATCTGGCCTCGCGGGTGGGACTGCAGGTGCCGCGTGAAGCGGGACAGGCCCCGCGCCGGGATGGCCCGCCGTTGGGGGACATCTATACGGTGCTGGAACGCTCGGACAAATTCTTCCGCCAGCAGTTACGCTCTCACCCCCATGCCGCCAAGGCTGTGGATTACCTTAAGGAGCGCGGCCTCTCCGGTGAGATCGCCGCCGAATTCGGCATCGGCTATGCGCCGGATGGTTGGGATAACCTGAGCAAGGCCTTTGGCAATCAAGCCCAGGCCAACGAGATGTTGACTCAGGCGGGCATGCTGATTAAGAAAGAGAGCGGCGGCAGCTATGATCGCTTTCGTGATCGCATTATGTTTCCTATTCGTGATGCCCGAGGCCGTACCATCGCCTTCGGTGGTCGCATCCTGCCAGGTTCGGACGAGTCAACGGCGGGTGCCAAGTACCTGAACTCCCCGGAGACCCCGGTGTTCCATAAGGGGCGCGAGCTGTATGGGCTGTATGAGGCCCGTCAGGCGCTGCGCAAACTGGAACGCTTGCTGGTGGTAGAAGGATACATGGACGTGGTGGCGCTGGCCCAAAGTGGTATCCGTTATGCGGTGGCTACTCTCGGCACGGCCACTACGACAGAGCACCTGAATCGCCTGTATCGCATGGTGGATGAGGTGGTTTTTTGTTTCGACGGTGATAGAGCCGGACGCGAGGCCGGTTGGCGGGCACTGGAAAATGCCTTGCCTGGCATGCGTGAAGGCCGCCATCTACGTTTTATGTTCCTGCCTGATGGTGAGGACCCGGATAGCCTGGTTCGTGCCATCGGTGCGGAGGCTTTTGAGCAACGGATCGCAGAATCCCATACATTTTCTGAATATTTTCTTGAAGTTCTACGCTCTGGTGTCGACATAGAGAGCATGGAAGGGCGTGCTGCCTTGGTGGAAAAGGCAAAACCGCTGCTGGCACGCATGCCAGATGATGCGCTGAGTACTATGCTCAGAAAGGATATTGCTGATTTGGTCAACCTGACCCCTGGGCAACTGGGCGTGGCGGTGAGCAATCAGAGCAAGGTCGCAGCCAAACCTAGGCCACAATCGGGCATGAGTCAGCGCGAGGGGGTGTCGCCGATGCGCACCGTTATCCGTGGCCTGCTGCATGCACCCGAACTGGCAATGGAAGTCGGGCCGGCGCTTCGCTTTGAAGAGTTGTCACTGCCCGGGATGGGACTGATGATCGAAATGGTTGAAATGGTACAGGCCAACCCCAATATCAACCTCGCGGTGTTACTGGAACATTGGCGTGGAACCGAGCATGAAAAGGCTTTGCAGAAGCTCGTCGTGGAAGAGTTATTGCTGGATGCTGAGCAACTTAAGAATGATTTTTTGGGTGCCCTGCAGCGTCTGGATCAGCAACGAGTGGCAGTACGCCAGGAAGCTTTGTTGGAAAAATCCAGGTATGGCGAGCTGAGTCAGGAAGAGAAACAAGAACTAAATCGTCTATTGAGTGGTCAATAGGCAGGATCGAAGCAATGGGAACAGGTTGCCGCATTGATGGAACGCGGCCCGGTGTAGTATAATGCCGGGTTACCTTTTCCGCTTATTCACAGTCATTTGAGTCTAATATCGTATGGATCGAACACAGCAGGAATCACGAATTAAGTTGTTGATTGCCAAAGGCAAGGAGCAGGGATACCTGACATATGCCGAGGTCAATGACCATCTTCCGGACGACATCGTCGATCCCGAGCAGGTTGAAGACATCATCTCCACCATCAATGATATGGGTATCGAGGTGCATGAAGTGGCGCCCGACGCCGAATCTCTGCTGATGTCCGACAATGCCGTGTCCACGGATGATGATGCCGCTGAAGAGGCCGCTGCCGCTCTGGCTGCACTGGATTCTGATTTTGGTCGCACCACCGACCCAGTGCGTATGTATATGCGCGAAATGGGTGCCGTAGACCTGCTGACCCGTGAGGGTGAGATCGTTATCGCCAAGCGTATCGAAGAAGGTGTCGGCCAGATGCTCTCTGCCCTGGCAGATTACAGCAACACCATCGGCAGGGTGCTGGCGGTGTATGAAAAGGTTGAAGCGGGCGAAGGTCGTCTGACCGAGATACTTAATGGCTTTGTGGATCCAAACGAAGAAGAGTACGTCGCAGCACCACCCGCGCCACCGCCCGTAGCGACAGACAAAGACAAGGATGACGACGAAGAGGAAGAAGAGGAAGTCGATACTGGCCCGGATCCGGAAGAGGCTCGTGAGCGCTTTGTCGAGATCGCTGCATTGTATGAGAAGGTACAAAATTACATTGCCAAGAATGGCTTTACTCCGAATGAAAAGCTCAAGGCCCTGCGTAATGATGTTGCAGCGAAATTCCTTGAGCTGAAGCTGGTACCTAAGAATGTAGACGTATTGGTTTTCAACATGCGTAGTCTGGTGGATCGCATCCGTCAGCACGAAAAAGTCATTATGAGCATCTGCGTTACCAAGGCGAAGATGCCGCGCAAGGCGTTTGTTACCTCTTTCCCGGATAACGAAACCGACATGACCTGGCTGGACAAACATTTGGACTCTGATGAGCCCTATGCGCAGGTATTGGAGCACTACTCGGATGAGATTCGCCGAGCGCAAAAGAAGTTGGCGGCGATTGAAGTTGAATGTGGTATGCCTATCTCCGAGATTAAGGAGATCAACCGCAAGATGTCTATCGGTGAAGCCAAAGCGCGTCGTGCAAAGAAAGAGATGGTGGAGGCCAACCTGCGTTTGGTTATCTCTATCGCCAAGAAGTATACCAATCGCGGCCTGCAGTTCCTGGATCTGATCCAGGAGGGCAACATCGGCCTGATGAAAGCGGTGGACAAGTTTGAATACCGCCGTGGTTATAAGTTTTCCACCTATGCTACCTGGTGGATCCGTCAGGCCATTACCCGCTCTATTGCGGATCAGGCCCGTACCATCCGTATTCCGGTACATATGATCGAGACCATCAACAAGCTCAACCGTATCTCCCGTCAGATGTTGCAGGAGATGGGTCGTGAGGCGACGCCGGAAGAGCTGGCCGAACGCATGGAGATGCCGGAAGACAAGGTGCGTAAGGTGCTGAAGATCGCCAAAGAGCCTATCTCCATGGAGACTCCTATCGGTGATGATGAAGATTCGCACCTGGGTGACTTCATCGAAGACACCAACGTACCTTCACCTGTGGACTACAGCACCACCGAGGCCCTGCGTGAGGCAACCCAGGAGATCCTTGAAGGTCTGACCGCACGTGAGGCCAAAGTGCTGCGTATGCGCTTCGGTATCGACATGAACACCGACCACACCCTGGAAGAGGTGGGTAAGCAGTTTGACGTAACCCGTGAGCGTATACGTCAAATCGAGGCCAAGGCCTTGCGTAAACTGCGTCATCCCAGCCGTTCAGAACAACTGCGCAGCTTTATCGATGCCGATCAGGCCTAGTTTGAGGCTCGAAAATAAAAGGGGCGGCATTAGCCGCCTTTTTTGTGGATGACGATAGGTCGTCAACTGGCTATAATGCCAAGCGTTCAATTTAGGGTCTTTAGCTTGCATGCCCCCGGGGTATGTATGCCCACCGGGTGCAGTTGGTTAGACAGACAACTGCTCGGAAGATAAAAAGACGTAGTATTGAAAAATGTATAAGGGCCTTTAGCTTGTATGCCCCCGGGGTACAGTTGGTTAGACGAACAACGACTCGGGAGTTGTGAAGGGCACCAGAGAAAAATAGCAGTTTCAGGGCCTTTAGCTCAGTTGGTTAGAGCATCCGACTCATAATCGGCAGGTCCCCAGTTCGAGTCTGGGAAGGCCCACCATATTTCTGGTTTGTAGTGATCACACCGCAGGCCTGTACCGCAAAGCATGAAGACGGGTGTACTGATGTTGTATGCCCGATTTCTTTTTCAAAGTATGACCCCTACCCGCCACATAGTTACATCAGTATGACGCATGCAGATTTAAAACATCAGTTGCAACAGTTGGAAGAAGATATCTGGCAGGCCATACTGGATGGAAGTTCATTGTATTTGCATGATGATCAGTCGCTGGTACTGCATGCAGGCTCACACCCTGATACGATCATCACTCTAGCAAATATTTCTGCGCATGATATATCTGCTCTACGTGCACACATCCTCGCACACAGCGATACGCTACTGGATGATTATTACTGCACCCATCCGCTTACAAAAATCGGTTTTGAACGTCAGGTAGTTGCATTGATAGCACAATATGGTGCTGCGGCATTTGCTGCTGTCTATGGATCCGTGCCGGAACGCACTCTGTTCGTCGAGTTGGGTGAGGTCATCGCAGAGAGTGCAGACAGTCCTCGTTATCGCTATGGTGCGTATTGCGAACTGGAGGATGAGTTATTGGGTGAAGCGCTGGAGCAGTTTGTAGCTGGTTGGGTGAGCCATGGAGAGGCCTACGAACTCTATATCAGTATGAATGCCTGCCGCTACGGTTGTCTGGCATAATGCTAGGGTTGATAAAGCATACCCAACGCTAGCGCCTTTTCTTTGCTAAATGGCAGTATTGTCTGATCGTTAAAGATCGCCCCCCCCAGTTGTGTTCCAGTCAGGCGTGCCTTTCTCAGGTTGGCTCCCCGTAGATCTGCCCCGCTTAAATCCGCTTTATACAATTTGGCTTCACGCAGATTGGCGTTGCGTAGATCGGCATTACGCAGTTTGCCTTTGTGTAGATCGGTGAATTGCAGGTTGGCGTTTTGCAGCTTGCTGTTAGAGAGATCCACCTCACGTAGTTTTCCGCGTAGTAGCTTGATACCCTTCAGATCACGTCCTGCAAGTTGTGCACGATTCAGGTTGGCTCGTGTCATGTCGGCACAGGCTGAGGCTACTGTGCTTTTTATTCGTTTGCCTTGGCAGGGTAGCTGTTTGTCTACAGCCTGTGTGGTCATGGACACGATAGACATAAGCATAAAGAGTAATAGTCTGTTCATTACGAATACCTAGTTGCCGATGTTGGTGATGGCGGATTTATATATGTCATAGCTCTGTTTGATGGTTTCGCTGTAATCGGTGTCACGAATGAGTTCTGTCCAGGGTGCCCATGAATGCCTCGCTGTTTCCCCTTGTAATATTCCATTAAATATTATCGCCTGAGCAATTCCATTACTGGTCATAGATTCCTGTGTGGTGTTGGTAGTAGCGCTGTCATCATGAAAAACTTGTAACAGACTTGGATCGCTGAACTGCAATAAGCCCCATGGTAAGCGAATCTCTATCTGGTTATTACTGAGGATGATGGCGTCCTTTGAGTTCGAATTTCCAGTAAGCCCGCGCACCTGTAGCTGGCCTGCATTGAATTCAGTATTTTCACTAACGCTGTAAAAGGACGTGTAGTCGATGCTGTTACGGTCGGTGCCGGTATAGATAGTGTAGTTGGTTTTCCACTTCACCATCTTCCATGTATTGGTAGGTACTTCGGGTGATTGTAATGTCGATCCTGGTTCTAATTCGCCACCATAGAGACCGTATAAATCGTATCCACTGCTAACATAGAGTTGTGCATGCCAGCTTGTGCTGTGATAGATGCGTAAGAGAAATTCACTACCCTGAGTGGTAGTGATCGGAGCGACAATCTTGTTGCTTACATTACTGCTTATCTGGGTTTCTCCCAGTATTGCGGATGTATCGTCATAGGTATCGATAGCAATAAGTATTTCATCATTAGTACTTAGTGGATTGAGTAGATCTAGCTGGAGGCGATAATAGGCGGCATCCGCTATAGCTTTCGTCGTGGTGATATCGCCAGAGGTCCACGTGAGGTTGCTATAGTCAGCATCAATTGTTGTGGGAGTGAATCCTAACAGCCCATAGTTCTCTTCCGGTGCCATGATATTGTGCCAGTAGGCGCGACGGCTAAAGGGAAAGTCAAACTCATTGGTCAGCCAGGTGGGCTTCCACCATTCATCTATCCAGGCGAACAACATGCCGCCCCCCATGTTGGCGTCATGTATGTTTTGTAACATGCGTGCGCCATAGAGACCTTGTGTGGTTTCATCGTGACCGCCGTGATGCATGCCGCTGTGGGCATTATGCACACTGCCCCAGCTGGACGGCACACTAAACTCGGCAATGATTACCGGGCGGCCGGTGTAGTGATTCTTCAGTGCATTGAGATAACCCAGATAGCTGTTGGTACCGTTGCTGTCGGAGTATTCCTGATATCCCGGTTCTTCACTGATGAAGTCTGGATAGTAGGGGTAGGCATGGAAACTATAAAACACACCTGCAGGGGCGTTGCTGATATCAATATTTGCTAGATCAATCGTCTCACTATCCTCCCATGGGCCTACGTCCGGGTCAGAAGGATCTGGATCCAGTTCTGTAGAGTGTGTCAGCGGGTCGAGGGTGGGCCAGGAGGAGAAGCTGATGGGCCGTTCTGTGTCATAGGTAGTACGCTCATAGTCGATTACCTCATCCAAGCGCGCGGTGATCCAAGCCTCGGTGGGTGTGCCGCTGGGGAGGGAGAGGGTGGTGCCCGTGTAGCTGTTTATGGCTGAGTTATCGGCGTTGGTGAACTCTACTTCGTCCGGATGTACCTCACGACCGATGATCCAGGCCAGTACCCATTTAGATACATCACTGGTGTAGGTGCCATAACCCTTACCGTAACGAGGCGCTCCTGGTTCGAGCGTGATGTTTCCGTGCACGGCATTTACTACTTCGTTGATGTTGGTAGAAAAACCACTGGTGACTGTATAAAGATCTACCGCAGGTGAGGCTTCATCCAGCCATATACCATGACTAAGATAGAGTGGCTTTAGACCATTCGCTTCACGCGCCGTATTGAATTCATAGAGAGCGTCGTAGAAGAAATCCATGTGCAGGGTATAGACCCTAACGACATTGATACCTGCATCCGTCATGAGTTGAAACCAGCGTAAGAAATCTGCTTTTGTTGCTGCAGTTTCCAGATCACCGGCATATTTTCCCGGTGTGGCGATACCAAGATTGACGCCCTTAATAAAAAGAGGTTCGAAGCTGCAACTGGTGAGGCTGTATACTTCCAGGTGTGTGGTGCCACTACGATACAGATAAGAGGGCTGTGCACTATTGTCACAGGCAGGGGCTGGCGAGGGAGAGTCTCCAGAACAGGCGCTGAAGAAAAGTGCCGTAGTGAGAACAAATAAAGCCTTATTCATAGACAGACAATTCGTTGGCAGGTGATAACTTATTGTCGGTATTTATGGCTCAGTCTTATAGGCGTAAATCAGACATAAATGTAAAGATTGGGTGAATTATTGTTAGCGTTGTACGAGGCCAGACATGCTGGCGCGACGCATATTCTGGCTGGAGACAGCCTGTTTAGGTACAGGAATATTTAGATACGAGGCACGAATCTGCATTTTACGCTTGTGGAGGATAAGGAAATTTTCTCTATCTTCTGCCGTTTTCTGGAATTGGAGCAGATAACGAAAATGACTACGCTCGGCGCGGGTCATCATATGCCAGCCATAAAGGGTCTTCATTTCCGTTTGAGACTGGTTGGCCATGACGTTGCTAGACAGGCTTAGACCAAGGGCCATGAGGGAACATAGAAATATCTTCGAAATCCTGTAGGCTAAACAATTCATGATGGCTACCCCCTGGTTCGCTATGACTGTTATTCAGGATCTTCGTCTAAAGCTGGAATTCCTTGAGGGTTCTGTAACTGCGATATTACAGAATCAATCCGAATCTGTGAGTGAGCACACACTATTGAGTCTGCTACGACAGCAGGAGGGGCTGGAGTGGTTACAGAAGACAGGCTCTGATTTGAGCCTGTTTCAGGGTCACTTTATGCTCATGCATGTGCTCTACCGTCTGCAGGGTCTCTATTGGGAGCAGCAGTATGCCCATCTGGAGATATCTGCCCTAAGTATAACGAAACTGGTGTATCAGCCGGGTGATGCCGGGCTGCAAACGGCCGATCCGCTGCGCAGCTACTATCTGGACATCAATAACCTGCAAGAGACCAGTGCAGAAGAGGTGGAGGAGATGCTCAGCGGATTCTGGCAGCGTTATCTGGCAGGAGAGGGTAAGGAGGATGCCCTTGCGGTACTGGGACTGGAGGCCGATGCTACACGCGAGCATATCGAGCAACAATATCGTCGTTTGGCGGCGCAACACCACCCGGATCGGGGCGGTGATGGTCGGCAATTGGCAGAGATAAACCAGGCGGTCTCGATTCTAAGAAACGCAGTACCCAGCTAAGAATCTGGGGCGTTATCTGCTTGTACCTTGTAGCCTGAAATCTGCGACAATGGGCGACTTCCCTAGCAACCTTTTATTGTAGACATATGGCACTTATTACTCTTCGTTCACTGACCTTTTCTATCGGCCACGAACCGATCCTGGATCATCTCGATATGACCGTGGAGGAAGGCGAGCGCGTCTGCCTGGTGGGCAGAAATGGCGCTGGTAAATCCACCTTGCTGAAGATTCTCGCCGGACAGATTGAGGTGGATAGCGGTGAGATAGAACGCAACCGTAATTGTCGCATGGCAATGTTGGGGCAGGAGGTACCTTCTGATCTGACCGGTGCGCTGTTTGATGTGGTGGCGGATGGTCTCGGTGAATTGGGCCAGCTGTTACGCGACTACCACACCACCAGTATGCAGCTGGGTGAGGATGAGCAGGCGATGAATCGTCTGCAACGCATACAGGATGAGCTGGAGGCAAAGGGTGGCTGGGAGCTACAGCCACGGGTAGAGGCTGAGCTGAGTCGCATCGGTATGGATCCGGAACTGCGTTTTGAGGACCTGTCGGGAGGCATGAAGCGAAGGGTATTATTGGCCCGTGCGCTGGTCTCGCAGCCCAATCTATTGCTGTTGGATGAGCCCACCAACCATCTGGATATTGAAGGCATCGCGTGGATGGAGAACCTGTTGAAGGGCTTTAACGGTAGCATACTGTTTGTGACCCATGACCGCGCCTTCCTGCAATCCATGGCCACCCGTATCGTTGAACTGGATCGGGGCAACATCAGCAGCTGGCCCGGTGACTACGAAAACTATCTGCAAAAACGCGCCGAACAGCTGGAAGCGGAACAACGCGCCAATGACCTGTTTGATAAAAAGCTGAGCGAGGAAGAGCGCTGGATACGTAAGGGTATTAAGGCTCGCCGTACGCGTAATGAAGGTCGTGTGCGTGCATTGAAAGACCTGCGCGAGCAACACAGCCAGCGGCGTGTGCAACAGGGTAAAGCCGATTTCAACCTGCAGGCTGCCCAGCGTTCAGGCAAGATGGTCATCGAGATAGAGCACGTGAATTTTGCCTACGATGGTGAGCCCATCATTAAGGATTTTTCTAGCCTGATCATGCGCGGTGATCGTATCGGTATCATCGGTCCTAACGGTGCCGGCAAGACCACACTGTTGAATATTCTTCTGGGACGGCTAACGCCCCAGTCGGGGACATTCAGCATGGGTACCAATCTGGAGCTGGCCTATTTCGATCAGCACAGGCAGGTACTGAACGAAGAGGCGACGGTGGCGGAAAACGTTGCCGAGGGCAGTGATAATGTTGTCATCAACGGCGAAACCCGTCACGTTATGGGCTATCTACAGGATTTTCTCTTTACCCCTGCCCGCGTTCGTACCCCGGTGAAGGTGTTGTCGGGGGGTGAACGCAATCGCCTGTTATTGGCCAAGCTGTTCACCAAACCCTTTAACCTGTTGGTGATGGATGAGCCCACCAACGATCTGGATGTGGAAACCCTTGAGTTGTTGGAGGATCTATTGATCCAATACAAGGGTACCTTATTACTGGTCAGCCACGACCGCGCCTTCATCAACAACGTCGTCACGTCTACCCTGGTACTGGAAGGTAATGGCCATGTGGGTGAATATGTGGGCGGCTATGATGACTGGATTCGTCAGTCACAGGCCAACGCTACTGTGCAGACCACGAAGCCAACTACTACTGCACAAACCCAGAAGCTCAACGCACAGCCCACGAAGAAGTTGGGATTCAAACAACAGCGAGAGCTGGATACCTTGCCGCGTGAAATCGAGGAGCTGGAGCAGCGCGTTGAAACATTGCAACAGGCCTTGAATGATCCTGAACTGTATAAGGATAAATCGGACAAGCTTGGCCAGTTAAAGGGTGAGATGGAACAAGTAGAAGCTCGACTTGCCACCGCCTATACACGCTGGGAAGAACTGGAATCATCCATTTAAGCAAAAAAATCAGCTTATTCTCATTATCATTGAGCGATTTTCATCACCTTTATTACAGATGTTTTACATAAATGGGCTGGTTTGTCTGGCCCTTTGATATAGTCTTGCAGTAGGCCCCTCGAAAAGAGTCGAGAAGGAGTTCAGCTTGCAAGTTCTAGATAGTAAAGTTGTTTCTGAGTTGCGTGAAATGCTCGACGATGAGGTTGACGAGTTATTCGACGAGTTGATCCAAATAGTCCCGCAAACATTAGCGACCATGACTGAGTGTGCCGCAAGCGGTGATTTAAAATCGATTGAGGAAAAAGCACATTTAATTAAAGGTAGTGCCTCCAATCTTGGTGTAATGGTCTTTGCGGAGGCCTGTCGACAACTGGAAGAAGGATTGCGCGCCGGAGATATTAGTGAACCTGCTGCACATCTGTTGATCCTGAATGATACCTTTGCACAAGCCGTCGTGGAGATTAAGGCCATGGCAGAGTTATAATGGCGACCCAGGCGGATAAAATCCCTAGCCTGGACCAAGGCAAGAAAAAACAAATTCTGGTGGTGGATGACGACAATATTACGCGGCTTATGATCAATAAGGTTCTTAGTAAGTCTGGTTATGAAATTATCGAAGCCATCAATGGCAAAGAGGCACTTAACTTCCTGGTAAATAATTCACCGGATCTGATTTTGCTCGACGTGATGATGCCGGGTATGGATGGCTATGAAGTCTGTACCGAGATACGCAAGCAACTAGACGATGACTCCCTTCCTATTATTATGCTTACTGGCCTGGAAGATATCGCTTCTATAGAGAAATCTTTTGAGGTCGGAGGCAGTGATTTTATTACCAAACCCATTAGTTGGCCTTTGTTAAGTCAGCGTATCAAATATGTCCTGCGTAGCAAGGATATATATCAGCAATTTATCGAAAAAGAACGCCAGTTACTGTATGCACAGAACATCGCCAAGTTGGGATACTGGGGAATCGAATTAAATACCTCCACGCTGACACTTACCCAGGAAGCAGCAAAGATTTTTGGCGTGCGTGATGACGTGACGAGATTTGAAGGCCTGTTTGTACATGTTGATGGTACTGAACGCGAACAACTGCAGTCACAAATCCAACAAGCTATTAATACTCGTCAAGCTTATGTGGCAACCCATAAAGTTGTGTTGAATGATGATGAAAGAATCATTTCACACCATGGCGATGTGGTGGAAAAGACCCCGGGTGAATATTGTTTGGCCGTTACCATACAGGATATTACTGAGAGGGTAAGAAACGAAGAACTCATAAGATACAAAACCTTCCACGATGATCTGACCGAATTACCGAATCGGCTTTATTTTAATGATCAGTTCATGCGCAATATAAAGGATACGATTGCACAGGAAAAGTTATTGTCAATAATGTTTATTGGTCTGGATCGATTTAAAAAGATCAATGATAGCCTGGGTCATATGGCTGGCGATCAGGTTTTACGCAGCCTGGCCTTACGCTTGTCTGCTTACGACTATCCGGGATTATTTATTTCTCGGTATGATAGTGATGTCTTTGCCGTGCAGATACCCAATGTCTCAAGCATCGAAGATATTGAGCTGCATGTGGAAAAGTTCCAAAGTTTGTTAGCTGAGCCTCTGATAATGATGGGCACAGAGCTGTATATGAGCGCCAGTATCGGCATTAGTATTTTTCCTCTGGATGGCGAGAAGATCGACGAACTTTTAAAGCATGCAGATATGGCCATGCATGCGGCATCTAAAGATGGTGGAAATCAATACCAGTTTAGTACCAGGGGTGAAGATGAGCAGGCGCTGAAGCATTTGACCCTGGAACGCGAGATACGCAAGGCGATTAAGGCGTTTCAGTTTGAGGTCTACTATCAGCCACAGATTAATGCCAGAACCATGGCCGTGGTCGGTGCAGAGGCCTTGTTACGCTGGATACATCCCGAGCAGGGATTCATCTCGCCAGATGAGTTTATTCCTGTGGCTGAAGAGGTGGGGCTGATCAACCCTATCGGTATGTATGTGCTCGAATCGGTGTGTGAAACCTTAGCCAAATGGAATGAAAATGGGCTGGGGAAATTTCGTGTCGGCATCAACCTCTCAGCGGCACAGTTTCGTGATGAGGATTTGGTCGCCTTCGTCAGAACCTTAATCCTGGTGATGAACTTAAAACCCGAGCAGCTGGAGCTGGAGATCACCGAACGCATCGCTGTGTCTAACTTTGAAAAGAGTGTCGCGGTATTGAATCAGCTAAAAGAGATCGGGGTGAAGACATCGATGGACGATTTTGGTACCGGTTATTCCTCTTTGAGTTACATACAGGATCTGCCCATTGATACGCTGAAGATCGACAGGGCCTTTGTGAAGGATATTAACGATGCGGGTGATCATGGTGAGATAGCCAAAGCAGTGATAAACATGTGTGCCAGTATGGGCATACATACCATTGCCGAAGGGGTGGAGACCGACGCTCAGTATCAGCACCTGAAATTTAACGGCGTTGATGAGATACAAGGTTGGTATTTTGCCAAGGCAATGCCGGTGAAGGAATTTGAGGCCTTTGTGTATGAGCACAATGAAAAGTATGGCCTTACTGCCCCTGCGTAATCTGTATCAGCGGTACGTATAATTCGTCTTCACTCAGCCCCCCGTGTACGCCTATCTGTGTATAGGCCTTCTCTGCTCCGACCAGATCCTTGATGACATAGTTTTCCTTCATCACCAGTGCGTAGTCTCCGATACGATGGGAAAATTCCGCATGCGCTTGACCGAGCCCAAACAGCCCCATATCCAGCATCTCTTTGCGGCTAAGTAGTTCACAGCACTGCGACAGGTGTTGCGCTATGTAGTCCCTGAATACCTCATGTTTATCGCCATGCAGATAGCAGAAGGCAAAGCGTGGTTCGCCACATAGGGGTAGGTTGAGGCACTCCTGGAGTGTCGGGTGATGTTCCAGTTCGATGGTGTGTGCGGCGTCAGTATCCAGTAGCCCATGGTCGGCGGTTATCAGTAGCAGGGTGTCCGCATCGAGATTGCTGGCGAAGGAGTCGATAGAGGCTTCCAGCTCGGCCAGATGTTGAGCCACATCACGGCTGCCGATGCCATGGCGATGGGCTAGGCGGTCCAGCTCCGACCAATAGGCATAGATAAACCCAGGGCTGTTTTTAAGCTGCTCAGACGCCAGTTGCAGGCAGTGGTCGAAGTCGACAAAGCCTATGTGTGTTGCCTGGCCCAGGCTGGCCTTGCTGAAGTGGGAATGGGCGATGGCTAGCGGTTGCAGGGCCAGCACCGGACGATCAAAGCCGTTAAATACCGAACTCCAGCCCAATAGTGGGCCGATGTCTATGCCCTGTTCATTGAGGGGAGGGCCACCAAAACGGGCGCGAAAAGGTAACACAGCGGTGACCGTGCCCAGTTCTCGCAGCCAGGTAAACCAGCCGCTGAGTCCATGTTGCAAAGGGGCCTTGCCACTGACGAAGCTGGTTATCGCACTGGCAGTGGTGGTGGGGCAGACCGAGGTCATACGTCCCAGCCTGTTACGGCTGAGAAAGCCCTGAGGGCTCAGCTTTGAAAGGGTATTGTCACCCAGACCATCAATAACCAGTAAGACAACATTTTTATAGGGGGATATTTGTTCGCCGCTCAGAATTGCCAGCGGAGAATAATCTGTGCATATTCTACCTAGGGCCGAAGTGATGGAGGCCATTAGATTGACGATACTGTTGTCGTGATAATTTGGCTTATACATGTTGTCTGGTGTGTGATTTGGTGGAGAACGGTACTATTTGGTCTTTATCGGGTTTAGGGCACAGCTCAGTGTATACGGTAATAGCGTATGAGTGGAGCTATTGAATCGGGTGGTGAAAAGTGTGAACTGGTTCAAGAATTGTCCGGGTTCTACCGACATATAAAAGTATGGATTCAGGTGGTAAACGGTTATTCATTCCGTAGTATAGGAAATTCTCCATAATATTAAGTATTGCCGTCAATTCAGTTTGATCCTTAAGCTGACTACTGCTGGCGAATAGATAAAAAGTATGAGACTAGATGAGTATTAGAAAAGCATTTTTGATCCTGGAGCCGGGTAGTATCAATAGAGTATTTTTATCATTGTTGCTATTGACGTTTGCCCCCTGCAGTTGGGCTCTCCCTCAGGATGTTTCGGGCACGTGGTATACGACATCAGACCCTGATTGGCAGTACCAAGGCCAAAGTTCGCTGGATGACAGTAGCTTGAGAACGGTAGCGGGTGTTGAGTTAAGTGGAGGCAATTTCTGGTTTGAAGGGTATTTTGATCTAAGCGAATCCACTACCCATGTGCTGGACTTCAAGAATTCGAGCACCATCGGTCACTTCCGTCATTTTGTCTTCGATGAAAAACATCAGCTGCTCGCCACCTCCGAAGGTGGTATTCAAAGCCATGTAGACAACCCCTTTTTCATGCGCCACGGTCGCGAAGTGAGCTTGCCGCCAGGTCGCTATCGGTTGATTAGTGAACTCTCATCACCCTTCTTTTTGGCACAACCTGAGCCCTATGTTGATTCCCTGGCAGATTATCGGCGTGCGATAAAGTCGGGTAATGCGCTGGTCTTGATAGGTTTTGGCATATTTTTCGGTCTGGGCATCTATTATGCCGCATTATCGCTGACACGTAGGCGCACCGCAGAAGGCATGTATGCACTCTTTATCCTCGGTAATATTTTCTATAATGGTACAGCGCTGTTGGTGTTTGCCGAGTTATTCGATCTGCACTGGTTCTACCTGATTAGCGTACCGATCTTGTTCTCTAATTTTGCCTATATCGCATTTGTGATGTCCCTACTGAGTATTGATCGAAACAACCATCCACACCTGTATCGTATGGGAATTGCCATGTACGCATTGCTGGGGATGTTTATCATCCTCGCCGCAATGCAGCCAGGCTGGTCGTTGGAATATGCCCGCTATGGTGTTGCCCTCTTCTTACTTTATGGTTTGACAGCCGGTATCGTACGGGCAAGACAGGGGAATATCTCGGCACGACTCTATCTTATTGCCATTGCGGTATTTTTTATCCTCGGTGGTTTGTCGATCTCCATGAGTCAGTTAAGTGGGATGCACGCGATATATGTAGAACATGTGGGTCTGTTTGCAGTGGCGGTGGAGGTGATACTTTTGGCTCTGGTGCTGTCTTATCAGTTTGCCCGCTTACAGCGTGAAAAAGAACATATCCAGAAGCGCCTCAAACATAGTAATCACCTGGCAAAGACCGACGCACTGACCGGTCTGTCTAATCGTTATGCCCTGGATAAGGAGTTGGATCGTCTGTCATCGGAGGGCAGTCTGACCTTTATCGATCTGGATCGCCTGAAGTATTACAACGATCAATATGGCCATGCCCGAGGCGACGAATTGTTATGCCGGTTTTCACGACAAATGAACACTACTCTGGGAGACAAGGCCACCATCTATCGGGTAGGTGGTGATGAATTTGCCATCACCTGTCCTGACGGTGATGTGGCGCGGGTAGAGCGTATAATGAGTGAGGCAGTCGCTAGCATACAATCAGATTTTGAATTTGCGGGTGCCAGTGCTGGCTCAGCATATGTCCACGAGGCTGATGACATATCTGAGCTTAAACATCTGGCCGATATGCGTATGTATCAGAATAAACAACAAAAGCGGTTGAAGTAAGCCAGCCTAAAGCTAGCTCACACTGCAGATAGAACAATACAAAAAAAGGAGTTGCAGATGATAAAGAAGAGTAGCTTGATCTGGCCTATGTTATTACTCATTGGGCTGCCATTGGTGGCAGCCTGGTTTGCCTATCCACAAACCCATATTCCGCCGGGTTTCGGCATCTTCCCACCACTGTTTGTTGCACCGCCTCCCGGCTTTACCCTATGGGTGTTCATTCTCATTGCCCTGCTTGAGTTGGCGGTGGCTATATTCCTGTTATTTCCGCAATGGTTTGGCTTCAAGCCGGTATCGGCACCCGCAGCATCGGCCAGGGCCAAACTCCCTATCTGGTTCTGGATCGGTCTGGCATTAACCGGCTTCTTCTGGTGGCTAATGTGGGCACGAGAAACCCCATTTGGTGATCTGGTCTACTATGCCTTCACCCCGTTGTGGTGGGGCTTCATCCTGTTGCTGGATGGTATCGTCTACAGCCGTAGTAATGGCTACTCACTATTGGCCTCGCGCCCCAAGACCTTTGTCATCAGTGCCGTGGTCTCGGTCTTCGGCTGGTACCTGTTTGAGTATCTGAACTATTTTGCCCTGAGTAACTGGTACTACCCCAACAGCACCATGCCCGAGCTGAGTCACAGTATGATCGTGGCGCTGTTCCTGTTGGCCTATACCACCGTTTGGCCGGCGATCTTTGAGTGGTACGCGCTGCTTAACACCTGCCCCAAACTGGCGACGCGTTATAGCAATGGCCCACGATTGGTGTTGTCGGGCAATCTGTTGATGTGGCTGGGTCTGGCGATGATGGTGGCGATGGTGTTTTATCCCTATCCGTTGTTCTGGGCTATGTGGGTGGGTACGCTACTGGTGGTGGCTGGCACCTTGCAGCGAATGGGCATAGACGGTCCCTTTAGCGAGATGGCTAAAGGTAATTGGGGGCCGATGATCCTGATGGCCATAGCGTCGCTGTTAAATGGATTCTTCTGGGAGGTGTGGAACTATGGCAGTGCCCATCCCTCCGCAGTGCCGGCAACCAATCCCAACTACTGGATCTACGACATCCCCTATGTTGATGTGATCCATATCTATGCCGAGATGCCCCTGTTGGGTTTTGCCGGTTATCTGCCGTTCGGCATCATGGTCTGGGTGGTGTTTATTTGGGCCGGAAATCTGTTCGGTTTTGACACCCGTCTGCTGAAGGATAAATAGTCCTTCACCCATCGTCTGGCCCCTGATTTAGCGGTGAGGTTTGAGGTATTTTCAGCCTCTCCGCCGGGGGACCCTCGTACCTGTCTCGAAATTTTGATTTATTGTCGTTATTCACTGCTTTGTAACAAGAATCTAGGCGCGGAGTTTGGCGATTTCATGTACAATCCCCGCCTTTACTTCACCGAGCCCTATTTAGGCAGACGAGACCATGATCGAGAATCTCCGTAACATCGCTATTATCGCCCACGTTGACCACGGTAAAACAACCCTGGTGGACGAGTTGCTGAAACAGTCCGATACCCTGGATGAGCGCGCCCAACTGGCCGAGCGAGCCATGGACTCCAATGATCAGGAGCGTGAGCGCGGCATTACCATCCTGGCCAAGCCCACGGCTATCCGCTGGAGAGACTATCGTATCAACATCGTCGACACCCCTGGGCATGCTGACTTCGGTGGTGAGGTAGAGCGTGTGCTCTCCATGGTGGATTCGGTCTTGTTGCTGGTGGATGCGGTGGAAGGCCCTATGCCTCAGACCCGCTTTGTGACCGAGAAGGCACTTAAGCGCGGTCTTAAGCCCATTGTCGTTATCAATAAGATCGACCGTCCAGCGGCCCGCCCTCAATGGGTAGTGGATCAGACCTTCGACCTGTTCGATCGTCTGGGCGCTACCGATGAGCAGATGGACTTCCCTGTGGTCTATGCATCCGGTCTGGCGGGTTTTGCCGGTCTGGAAGATACCGTGCGCGATGGCGATCTGACACCATTGCTGGAAACCATCGTTGAAAAGGTACACCCACCTCAGGTGGAAGTGGAAGATCCCTTCCAGATGCAGGTATCTCAGTTGGATTACAACAGCTATGTGGGCGTCATTGGCATCGGACGTATCAATCGCGGTCGTATCAAAACCAACACCCAGGTAACGATTATCGACGCCGAAGGCAAGCGCCGTAATGCCCGTGTTCTGCAACTGCTGGGCTTTATGGGTCTGGAGCGTGTAGAGATAGAAGATGCGCAGGCCGGTGACATTATCTGCTTTACCGGTATAGATGGACTGAATATTTCCGACACACTATGTGATCCCGCTGCGGTTGAAGCGCTGGCCCCACTGTCAGTGGATGAGCCCACGGTGACCATGACCTTCCAGGTGAACAACTCTCCTTTTGCTGGTAAAGACGGTAAGTTTGTCACCTCTCGCCAGATCCGTGAGCGTTTGCAGCAGGAGCTGGTGCATAACGTGGCACTACGTGTAGAAGATGGTTCTGACCCGGATAAATTCCAGGTCTCCGGACGTGGTGAACTGCACTTGTCGGTATTGATTGAGAACATGCGGCGTGAAGGTTTTGAGATGGGAGTGTCCCGTCCAGAGGTTATCGTCCGTGAGATTGATGGCGAGAAACAAGAGCCTTTCGAACAGTTGACCGTAGACGTAGAAGAGCAGCACCAGGGTTCAGTGATGGAGAAGCTGGGTGAGCGTGGCGGCATGATGGAGAACATGGTGCCAGATGGCCATGGTCGTGTGCGTATTGATTTCATGATCCCGGCGCGAGGCCTGATCGGTTTCCGTAGTGAATTCCTTACTGCCACTCAAGGTTCTGGTCTGATGTTCAGCATATTTGACCATTACGGCGTCTATAAAGGCGGTGATATTGGTCAGCGCAAAAACGGCGTGATGATCTGTAATGCGCCAGGTAAGGCGCTGACCAACTCCATATTCAACCTGCAAGAACGTGGTCGTATGTTCCTCAGCCATGGTGACGAAGTCTATGAAGGCATGTTGGCCGGCATTCATGCACGTAACAATGACCTGGTGGTTAACGTCCTGAAAGGCAAGCAGCTGACCAACGTACGTGCCTCCGGTACGGACGAGGCACAGGTCTTAACGCCACCGATCAAATATTCTCTGGAGCAGGCTCTGGAATTTATTGATGATGATGAACTGGTAGAAGTGACCCCTAATCACATTCGTCTGCGTAAGAAAACGCTGACTGAATCTGATCGTAAGCGTGAAGTGCGCAGCGGGAAGTAGTTTTTCGCTGACATGTAGCTAAAAAAGGCCGGGTTTTCCCCGGCCTTTTTTGTGCCGCTAAATGACTGCTCCAGCGTCAGCAGTAGAATGAGTCTGAAAAACCTAGCATGATAATAGGGCGTGCCGTGCGCGCCGAGGGCCAGGCGTAAACATCTGAAGTTATGCCG
>JAOUJT010000209.1 GCA_029883105.1 Gammaproteobacteria bacterium | reverse complement strand
CAATTCCATCTCTCGTCGTTACCGTGTCTCGATGAAGACACTGCGCGACAGCAACGAACTGAAGAACGACAGCCTTAGAACCGGTCAGGTCATACACATCCCCTCGGTCTAGCTGGCATAGATCTGCTTTCGCCTTAACAAGCTACTCCTATCCCACTTCAATCTTGTTACAATGTGCCTATTCCCGGCACAGTAACGATGATGAATTCCTCTAGCAGCAAACGTATCCATTTTCTCAGTGAACAACTGGCCAACCAGATCGCCGCCGGTGAAGTGGTGGAACGTCCGGCATCGGTATTAAAGGAATTACTGGAAAACGCCCTCGATGCCGGTGCCACCCAGGTCGATGTTGAGGTGGAAAAAGGCGGTATGGTCTCCATGGTGGTGCGTGATAACGGTCATGGTATCCATGCTGACGACATGGCTTTGGCCATTAGTCGCCATGCCACCAGTAAGATCGATTCCCTGGCGGATTTGGAGGCACTCTTCAGCCTGGGGTTTCGTGGTGAGGCCCTGGCCAGTATCGGGTCGGTGTCACGGATGAAACTGTCGTCCCGTACCATGGAGAGTGAACACGCCTGGTCGATAGAGGCTCAGGGCCGCGGTTCTGTTGCGCAGGAATTTCCCGCCACCCATCCCATAGGCAGCAGCATCGAAGTACGGGAGTTATTCTTTAACACCCCGGCACGACGTAAGTTTCTCCGCAGTGAAAAAACCGAATTCAATCACCTGGAAGATGTGTTTAAAAGGGCAGCTTTGAGTCGACCACAGGTGGGTTTTACCCTCACCCATAATCAGCGACAGGTGCATCGCTACCGTGCCCGCTGTGCAGAGGAACAGATACAAAGAGTCACCGATGTCTGTGGTAAGGCCTTTGCCGTAGAACTGGAAGCGGTAGATGAGAGTCTGGATGAGGTCTCGCTCAGAGGCTGGGTGTCTGCCAGCAGAGAGGGACGCAGTAGTACGGATCTACAATATTTCTTTCTTAATGGTCGCATGGTTCGCGATAAGCTGATTCAGCATGCGATCCGTCAGGCCTATGAGACGATGTTGCCCGCCGGCCGTCACGCCGCTTACGTCTTGTACATGGAACTGACTGCCAGTGAGGTGGATGTGAATGTCCATCCCACCAAGCATGAGGTGCGCTTCCAGCAGTCACGCAAGATTCATGATTTTATTGTAGTGGCCCTTCGTCGCCATTTACCTGTGCAAGTCGAACAGGATAGTCAGGCGCTCGCTTCAGAAGGCCAACAAGTGGCCGAGCTTGGTGGAGCGACCTATTCGCTACGTAAACCCGTGTTTGCCAGTGAACACGGTCAGGCTCGTTACGCTGCACACGTGCCAAATTATGCACCACCACAGCCGTCGCAGTTCACCGATGGCAACAGATCTAGCGCTGATGAGCAGCGTATTTTAACTATCATTGGCGGACGTTTTGTCTTGCTACAAAGTAATGAGCATGTGAGGGTACTAGACAGTTTTTATGCCGACCAACTACTGGTTAAACATGAATTGTCGGCACTCGATGCAACATCCTCCATTTCCAGTCCATTGATTTTTCCTGTGCAAATTGATTTATCCACCTCACAGTTGGCGCTGCTGGAATCTTTACATGACGTGTTCGCTCGTTTAGGGATCATCTGGGAGCAAGTGGATGAACAGCGGGTGAGGATCAATGCGGCCCCACAAATTTTGCAACAGCTGGATCTTCAGGCGTGGCTGCAAGACATACTAAATCGTTTCGTGAGCGACTCTGCTACTAGCAAAGCACTGATCACACTGATGGCCACAGCGGCGATGGGAAAACGTCGTTATCTTTTGAACCAAACGGAGTTGGGGATTGTGCTGCGACAGCTAAAAGAGGTGGTGTACGGAAAAGATGAGCACAAAGCCTTGTGGCTAACTTTGGACTCTGCCGCACTGACAAGATTAATGAACCTGTCGCCATGACCACTACGCCAAATCAATCAGAGCTTCCACCGATACTGTTTCTTATGGGACCGACCGCCTCGGGTAAGACGAATCTGGCTGTGTATCTTGCGGAGAACTATCCATTTGAGATCATCAGTGTCGATTCCGCCTTAGTCTATAGGGGCATGGATATTGGTACCGCCAAGCCTGATGCTGACATCCTGGCAAGAGCGCCACATCGTTTGATAGATATCTGCGATCCTAAGGAGAGTTATTCTGCTGCACGCTTTCGGGAGGATGCCCTGGCTGAGATGGCAGAGATCACCGGTGCGGGGCGAATTCCCTTACTGGTGGGAGGCACTATGCTCTATTTTCGTGCACTAGCAGAAGGGCTATCACCTTTGCCCTCCGCCGATCCGCTTGTACGTGAAAAACTTGAACAGGAGATGGCGGAGAAGGGACTGGATGTCATGCATAAACGTCTGCAACAAGTAGATCCTGAGGCTGCCACGCGCATTCACCACAATGATCCGCAACGTATAACCCGGGCACTGGAGGTGTATGAACTTAGTGGCCGCAGCATGAGTGAGCTGCATAAGGAACAACAAGTACAGTCGCTCCCGTACCGTATCCATAAGCTGGTGGTGTCTCCGTTGGAACGCAGCATCCTGCATGAGCGTATTGCTCATCGTTTTCACATCATGATGCAGCAAGGTTTTATACAGGAAGTCGGGAGATTGTATGCCCGTGGAGATCTATCTTTAGATCTTCCGTCCATGCGTGCCGTTGGTTATCGACAGGCTTGGCTGCATTTGCAGGGTGAATATGACGAAGCGACTATGCTAGATAAAGCGATCATCGCCACCCGGCAATTGGCCAAGCGTCAATATACTTGGCTACGTTCGGAAAAAGAGGCTGTTTGGCTCGATAGTTTGTCTGAGAATTTGTTACAGCAGGCAATTGGACACTTAAAGGCATGGGAAATGCTATGAATTGTGGACAATGTGTTATAATTGCGTTTACGACATGGACAGTTGCTGTTGAATTAAATTACTTTTAGCGTTGTAGGTGTGTCGAAGTTTTATAAGACTATAAAACACACATAATAAGAAGGAGAATTATGATGACCAAGGGTCAAGCTTTACAAGATCCCTTTTTGAATGCCCTGAGGAAAGAAAAGATCCCGGTTTCCATATTTTTGGTAAACGGAATCAAATTACAGGGTCAGATTGAGTCTTTCGATCAGTTTGTCGTGTTGCTGAAGAATACCGTCAGTCAGATGGTATACAAGCATGCGATCTCCACGGTTGTTCCGGCTCGCAATGTAAAACTTCCAGTATTTGAGGAAGTAGGAGCCCGTCCCCCTGGGAATATTTAATCCTTTTTCCGCTTTTCCCCTGTTAATCCGGAGGATGTACGTTGTTTGAACGTCCTCAGGGGGGAGAGCGTGCCGTCCTTGTCAGTATCGACTTTAATGATCACGATGAAGATTCTGTAGACGAATTTCGCGAATTGGTGGAATCCACCGGTGCGGAAGTGGTGGCTATTGTCTCAGGAACCCGCCGTAGCCCAGACTCCAAATACTTTGTAGGTACGGGCAAGGCCGAAGAGATCAAGCAGGTTCTCACTGCTCATGAAGGTGAACTGGTCTTGTTTAACCATAGCCTCAGTCCTGCGCAGGAACGTAACCTGGAAGGGCTGCTGGAATGTCGTGTCCTCGATCGCACCGGTCTCATCCTTGATATTTTTGCCCTACGGGCGCGCTCCCACGAAGGTAAGCTACAGGTAGAACTGGCGCAATTGCGTCATCTCTCTACCCGTTTGATACGCGGCTGGACCCATCTGGAAAGACAAAAAGGTGGTATCGGACTGCGTGGTCCGGGTGAAACCCAGCTGGAGTCTGACCGACGCTTGATCGGTGATCGTATCAAGCAGCTGAATAAACGGTTGGATAAGGTCCGCCGTCAACGTGATCAGGGGCGCCGTTCCCGTCGCCGTGCCGATATCCCTACTGTCTCGATGGTGGGTTATACCAATGCCGGTAAATCAACTCTATTTAATCGCCTTACCACGGCCGAGGTGTACGTGGCGGATCAGTTGTTTGCCACCCTGGATCCGACCTTGCGCAAGGTGGAACTAGGGGCGGGCCAGGTGGCGATCCTGGCCGATACCGTTGGTTTTATTCGTGATTTGCCCCATGATCTGGTCGAGTCCTTTCGCTCAACCTTGCAGGAGACGCGCGAGGCAGATCTACTCTTACATATCATTGATGCCGCGGATCCAAGACGGAATGAAAAGATTGGTGAAGTGAATGCCGTATTGGCGGAGATCGAGGCCGATGAGGTCCCGCAGATTCAGGTGTTTAATAAGATAGACAGTCTGGATGATGCCCTGGTGCGTATAGAGCGTGATGCCGAGGGTGTGGCACAGAGGATATGGCTATCGGCACACAGTGGCGAGGGCATATCACAGCTACAGGATATTATCGGAGAACGGTTGTCACAGAGCATAGAATGGATAGACTTGGACCTGCCTCCGGGCGAAGGGCGTATTCGCGCCCAGTTATTTAAATTGGGTGTAGTGGAAAAAGAGCTTGTAAGTGAGACCGGTCATACCCATATACAGATACGCATAGATAAAAATGAGTGGCACCGATTAGAACGGGAGTTCGCCATCCAGCGTTTTGCATTAAAGTCCGATGATGAAGATCCTCAGCTTGCAGGCGCGGGAATGGCACCCTAAACTTGTGCCACTATGAATTTGATTACAAAATATAACGGAGTCTCGAATGACTTGGAATGAACCAGGCGGTTCGCGCGATAAAGATCCTTGGGCTGGGCGTGGCGGAAAAGACCAGGGCCCACCTGACCTTGATGAGGTAATAAAAAAATTACAGGACAAGCTGGGAGGCTTGTTCGGTGGTGGTGGCGGAGGGGGGAGCAGCAATGCCCCACAAAAGGGTCTCATCTCTCTGATCCTGACCGGTGCCGTGATCATCTGGGCGCTATCCGGCATCTACACCATCGATGCGGGTAAGCAAGGTGTGGTGATACAGCTGGGAGCCTATCACGAGACCGTAGATCCTGGTCTGCATTGGGTACCTACCTTCATTCAGAAGGTTGAGACGGTCGATGTGGAAAATATCTTCGATGAGATCATTGGTGACCAGCCGGCCGAGGCCATTATGCTGACCAAGGACGAAAATATCGTCGATATTCAGTTCTCTATCCAGTATCGCATCAAAGACCCGCAGGATTACCTGTTTAATGTCCGTAGCCCTGAGATGACCC
>JAOUJT010000208.1 GCA_029883105.1 Gammaproteobacteria bacterium | reverse complement strand
GCAGTCTATAAGGGCTCGAGTACAACGAGATTATGCAATTAAGAGTCTTAAGGATAGCGAACATCATCTTAGATCTATTGTAGATACTGCCCCCAGTATTATTATTTGGTTGTCTACGGATGGGCAAATTCATGGTGTAAATCGAGAAGGTGAGAATATACTGGGAATAATGCAAGAAGACTACTTTGGCAAATCCTTTGTCGATAGTTTTGTTTCCACTGAATCGATGATTGATTTTCGCAAGGCACTCTCACAGGCATTACTTTGTGTTCCAGTTAGAGATGTTGTTGTTGAACTTTTTTCTGAGAAAAATAGCGGGCACAATATTTCCTGGAATATGAACTGCCTTTCGGATGAAAACAATGAGACGATAGGTATTATTGCGGTAGGGCAGGATATAACAGAGCAACGTACTGCACAAAGAGAAACCCATATTTTACAAACGCAATTACAACAAGCACAAAAAATGGAAGCCATAGGTCAACTTACCGGAGGTATAGCACACGATTTCAATAATATTCTCGCTAGCATTATTGGTTACACAGAATTAGCACTGGAGAGGTATGTAACGGATGAGTCCGGGAAATTGAAGGACTACTTGACAGAGGTTCACCGTGCAGGTACCAGAGCAAAGGATTTGATTGCACAAATGCTTGCTTTTAGTCGTAGCAAGCATGGCGAATTGATTTCATTGAGTATGCCGCCTTTGATTAAAGAAACCACTAAATTACTTCGTCCGACAATTCCTGCAAATATCGAGTTTCAATATGATATTAATGATGTTGCTAATATAAATGCGGATCCAATCCAGATACAGCAAGTTATTATGAATCTTTGTATTAATGCACGTGATGCTGTAGGGACTCATGGATTTGTCAAAATAAAATTATATGAGAATACTTTAGATTCTGCGTACTGCGATTCATGCCATCAGAGTTTTTCAGGTCACTATCTAGTTCTATCTGTGTCAGATAGTGGGCATGGAATATCGAGCGAATTAATCGAACGCATCTTTGAACCATTCTTTACAAGTAAAGATATAGGTTCAGGGACAGGTATGGGCTTGTCGATGGTGCACGGAATTGTTCACCATCATAAAGGACACATTGTGGTTCGTAGTGAAGTCGATAGAGGGACTGACTTTCAGATATATATTCCCTTGATTAGTAATATCGTTGATCAGGCTGAGGTGGATAAAGCAAGCAAAACCATTCTTGTTGTAGATGATGAGGAATCAGTGGTTCGTTTTCTGGATGCTTTGCTTAAAAGTGTCGGTTACACGGTGATTATACAAACCGATAGCCGTTCCGCCTTAAAATATTTCGAATCACATGCAGAGCAAATAGATCTGGTATTTAGTGATCAAACGATGCCACGGATGTCTGGGCTGGATATGGCGAAAGAGATCTTAAAGTTGAAATCTGATCTGCCTATTATTCTGGCAACTGGATATAGTGCGGAAGTGGATAAGGAAATAGCTATTGGTGCTGGAATCAGTGCTTATCTGCAAAAACCGTTTGATACCAAAGCACTGCTTGAGGAAGTAGCGTCACTGATAGGATAATCAGTGGCTCAATTAATGGTGGGTGGTACAGGGATCGAACCTGTGACCCTCGCCTTGTAAGGGCGATGCTCTACCAGCTGAGCTAACCACCCGCCGTAATTGAGCGCGAATAATACGGTCTTTCTGTGGTCTCGTCAACGAGTTTTCATCTATTTTTTTCTTAAAGCCTGATACAATATCGGTCTGTCTTTATTATTGATCTAACTGGATCTAACTGGGTGATAATGAGTATTAAAAGCCGCTTCGCGCCTAGCCCTACGGGCTATCTTCATATCGGAGGTGCACGCACTGCACTGTTCTCATGGCTCTATGCAAGAAAGCATGGTGGTACATTTGTGCTGCGCATAGAAGACACTGATCTGGAGCGTTCTACGCCTGAGTCGGTCAATGCCATCCTCGAAGGTATGACCTGGCTGGGACTGGAATATGATGAAGGGCCTTTTTACCAAACTCATCGATTTGATCGTTACAAGCAGGTTATTCAGCAGCTGCTGGATCAAGGTGACGCCTATTTTTGCTATTGTTCAAAAGATGAACTGGAAGCCATGCGCGAAGAGCAGATGGCCAATAAGCAAAAGCCTCGTTATGACGCTCGCTGTCGCGGTCGCACCGAGCCATTGGAAGGTGTCTCACCGGTCATCCGCTTTCGTAATCCCACAGAGGGAACCGTAGTTGTGGAAGATTTGATACGTGGTCGGGTCGCGTTTCAGAACACAGAGTTGGATGATCTGATCATCGCTCGTTCGGATGGTACGCCGACCTATAATCTTACCGTGGTGGTCGATGATGCCGACATGGGAATAAATTATGTAATACGTGGTGATGATCATCTGAATAATACCCCTAGGCAGATGAATATTCTAAAAGCGCTGGGTTTTGAACCACCCATCTATGCCCATGTACCGATGATCCTTGGTGGTGATGGCAAACGTCTGTCCAAACGTCATGGTGCGGTGAGCGTGATGCAGTATCGGGACGAGGGCTATCTGCCAGAGGCAGTATTGAATTATTTGGTGCGCCTGGGTTGGTCCCATGGTGATCAGGAGTTATTCTCCATCGATGAAATGATCGAGCTATTCCAGCTGGAAAACGTCAATAAAGCGGCTTCCACCTATAATCAGGACAAGCTGTTGTGGATCAACCATCAGTATATTATGAATAGTGATCCTGCCCATATCGCGCATCATCTAAGCGTGCATATGGGTAAACTGGACATTGATCCCAGCGTTGGCCCCAATATAGAAGAGGTTATTGTCGCACAACGTGAAAAGGCCAAAACACTGGTAGAGTTGGCAGATACCTGTGCCTTCTACTATCGTGATCCCAGTGAATATAATGCCAAAACGGCGAAGAAGGCCTTCGTTGAAGCGGCCATCGAACCACTAACTCGTGCACGTGATGGCTTACTGGTTTTAGACGACTGGCGTCGTGAACCCATACACGCGGTATTGGAGCAGGTGGTGACTGAGCTGGAGATAGGCTTTGGTCAGATTGGTATGCCTGTACGTCTGGCCTTAACCGGAGGTGCACCTTCCCCTGAGCTGGATCTGACCATCTGTCTGGTGGGTAAAGACGCCGCTACACGCCGTATCGATGCCGCCATCGAATATATCCGTTCTAATTCATAACAGGTTTATCTATACATGAGTCAGGCAGAAGAGAATAAACCGAGCAATTTTATCCGTCACATTATCGAGGCGGATATTGCCGCGAACAAAAACGCTGCAAAGGTGGTCACACGCTTTCCGCCCGAGCCCAATGGTTATCTGCATATAGGTCATGCCAAATCCATTGTGCTTAATTTTGGGGTGGCGCAGGACTATCAGGGTAGTTGTAACCTGCGTTTTGATGATACCAACCCGCATAAGGAAGACGAAGAATTTATCGATGCCATCAAGGCAGATGTGGAGTGGTTAGGTTTTAACTGGAGCGAACAGCACTTTGCTTCTGACTATTTCCAAAAGTTGTACGATTTTGCCGTAGAGCTGATCGAAAAGGGACTTGCCTATGTGGACGAGCTTAATGCGGAACAGATCCGTGAGTATCGTGGTACCCTGAAGCAAGCCGGTAAGAACAGCCCCTATCGTGATCGTTCCGTTGAAGAGAACCTGGATCTGTTCAAGCGTATGCGTGCCGGTGAGTTCGCTGATGGTGAGAAGCTGTTACGTGCCAAGATTGACATGGCATCTCCCAACATGAATATGCGAGATCCAGCCCTCTATCGTATTCGTCATGGTGTGGTGCATCATCAAACCGGCACCGAATGGTGCATCTACCCGATGTATGACTTCACCCATCCCATCTCTGATGCGATTGAGGGAATCACTCATTCACTGTGTACCCTGGAGTTTGCCGATCACCGTCCTTTGTATGACTGGTTGCTGGACAATGTCTCTATCGATTGTCATCCACAGCAGATCGAATTCTCCCGCCTGAACCTGCAATACACAGTGATGAGCAAGCGCAAGTTGACACAGCTGGTAGAGGAAGGTCTTGTAGAGGGCTGGGATGACCCGCGTATGCCTACCATCGCCGGCATGCGTCGTCGTGGTTACTCTGCGGCTTCGATTCGTGAGTTCTGTCTTCGCATTGGGATCAGTAAGTCAGAAAATTCGGTAGAGATGGGCATGCTGGAAAGTGCCATCCGTGATGATTTGAATGAACATGCGGAACGTCGCATGGCGGTATTACATCCTTTAAAAATCGTCATCGAAAACTATCCACAAGGGCAGATAGAAGAATTGGATGTGGATAACCACCCACAGCAGCCAGAGATGGGAAAACGTAAAATTCCTTTTGCCCGAGAGATCTATATCGATGAGGAAGACTTTCTGGAAGTCGCGCCGAACAAAAAATTCAAACGTCTGGTCGCTGGTGGTGAAGTCCGTCTGCGTAATGCCTATGTGATCAAGGCCGAAGAGGTGATCAAGAACGAGCAGGGCGATATCATCGAACTGCGTTGCAGTTATGATGCCGCAACACTGGGTGCTAACCCGGAAGGGCGTAAAGTGAAAGGTGTCATACACTGGGTATCTGCGGAGCACGCCGTTCCTGCTGAGATACGATTGTATGATCGACTCTTTAGCGAGCCCTCACCGGATGCCAGGGCGAATAAGGAAGATCGAGCTTTTACCGATTTTCTTAATCCTGACTCATTGCGTACCTTAACGCATTGTTACCTGGAACCCGCTCTGGCAGATGCTGAAAAAGCGATGACAGTACAGTTTGAACGCGAGGGTTACTTCTGTAAGGACCCAGCAACCACTTCTGATGGCAAGCCCATTTGGAATCGTACCGTCACCTTAAGAGATTCATGGGCAAAGCTGGAAAAAGGCTAGGCATTTATGTAGAATTGCGCCCTCGCAAGTGAGCACAGCATAGAGATCCCTGCGAGATAAGAGGCGATAAATTCACCTCATCCAGGTATTAAATTTTATCCATAAACTGCTTTACAAGCATAGGGATATCCCATAACATACGCCACGCGTTTCGGGGCTATAGCTCAGCTGGGAGAGCGCCTGCATGGCATGCAGGAGGTCGGCGGTTCGATCCCGCCTAGCTCCACCAAGTTACTTGGTAGAGGCCGAAAACGGTTTCACGGAAATACGATGCACTTAGTTGGAAGCATTACAGTTTACATTGGCAT
>JAOUJT010000207.1 GCA_029883105.1 Gammaproteobacteria bacterium | reverse complement strand
CGCCTTGTTGCAGACTGACGATCATTGCCTCAATCTCGGTGGTGGATTGCTGCGTCCGCGAGGCCAGAGTACGTACCTCGTCGGCGACCACGGCAAAACCCCGGCCCTGTTCGCCGGCACGGGCCGCCTCAATGGCTGCGTTCAGTGCTAGCAGGTTGGTCTGCTCGGCGATGCCCTTGATCACATCCAATACCTTGCCAATGTTGGCGCTGTCTGATTCAAGGCTAGTGATGGTTTCAGCGGCATGCTCTACCTCGGTAGCCAGGCTGTTAATGGCCTGTATTGTGGTATTGACGATTTGACTGCCTTCCTTGGCACTGCTGTCTGCATTGCGGGCGGAATCAGCCGCAGAGGCGGCATTACGAGCCACCTCGTGTGAGGTCGCCGCCATTTCAGTAATCGCGGTGGCGGTCTGATCGGTTTCCGACAATTGTTGTTGCACATCCTTGGCGGTTTCAATCGTGATGTTGGTTAACTGCTGGGTAGAGTTTGATAGTTGATCTGCAGCCTGACGAGTGTTGGTAATGACATGGTGTACCGCATCGATGAAGTGGTTAAAGCCCATGGCAAAATCACTTTTGGCAGATTCATTACGATAGGTTAGATCGATGTTGCCATCGACGATCTGCAAGTGGGACCCAATCTCGTGCAGCTCTTCGGTTTGATAGGCCTCTTTACGTGAATGGTAAGACATGTAGACAAGGATTATGGACTCCACCACCACATAGGCGGCATGAATAATAACGATGGACAGGCCGGTACGGTTTTCAAACAGATAGACTCCGTAGCCCCATTCCTGCAGATAGTTAAAACTCAGGTGATGTACTGCGATGACGCCAGCTGCGACAACTATCGGTAGCCAGTCACGATAAAATAGCAGAAAGGCCAGCAAGGCAAAGATGCCAAAGTGCATCTCCAGCATGCCATGTGCCTGATGGATGACCAATGCCGAAAAGACCATAAACGCGGCACCAATGACGCTTGCGGTAAGACGAGATCCAGGCATGATAAACATCAGCAGGGTGGGAACCAGGGCCGCAGGCAGGCCGATAGCAATCGCCACACCCCAGGTGTCATACCAACTTGCCAGGCCGAAGGAAAACAGCAGATGCCCCCATAACACGGCAACCATAATCCGATTACCCTGGGTGTAGAGACCGTGTAGAGAGAATTGCTTGGTTAATTGTTGTGTTGCCATGAGAGTCGCATCCTTGGTTGTTTTATATTGACTGAAGATCACAATAGCAGCCAAATGTGAGACTGTTTATCTGAGCGGCTGGATTGCCTTGTAATGTCGCATCCAAAATCTTTTCGACAAAGCTTCCGCTTTGTGCCGAGCACATGGCTCCTTCACTGTAGGGACCAAAATAGGTGAGTCCATGCCCTGCCTTAATGATCGCTGCAGAAGGTGTTGATGGAATAAGCCCAACTATGTTGTCGACCCTAAGGATCGGAATATTTATATGTTTTTCTTCGATCTGTGATTGATACTTCTCTGTATTTCCCACCAGTGCCAGATAAAAACTGATGCCTTGCTTAGCATATTGCTGGCGTATTTGTTCCAGGTGTTGCTGGTTAAAGCGGTTGCAATAACATTCCGGGTTCCAGAAATGTATGACCCGAATATTTTGTTTGTCTGCCTTTGTCAGTTTGAGTAGAGATAGTTCCAGGGCGTCGGCGGAGATCTCTACTACTTGGCCATTCTCTTTGGTATCAAACGGGCGCAGGTTCTTGAATTCGAACCACCAAAAGGCGTAGGCAGTGGCCCCCGCCCAGACGAAGATCAGGATGGAGGCAAGAAATATTTTAGAGAACAGGAGTTGTCGCATCCAGGTAGTCGTTTTTATTAAAAATTCATGCTTTGATAGTAAACGTTTATACACGAGGGGGATGCGTAGAATGGTTAAATCTAGGTAAAAACGCTAATAACCAGAATATCTTAGGTTAGATAGAGGTCGGCCGTTGAGGAAAAACCACTAGATGATCGATCTCGTGACGGATGCCGATACGCTCACCCAGATAGTGATCATGATGACTGGGAGTAAGGCAGAGCACCTGACCACCACTGCTCAGGCGCAGGGTATAAAGGAAGTCGGCGCCACGAAAACGCTTGTCGATCACCTCGGCAGTTACCACTGCCTCATCATCATGGACGATATCATCCGGGCGGACCAGCACATCCACCGGACAGCCTTTAGCACAACCTTCAGGTACCTGGCCTGTGATGATACCCAGTTCGGTCTCTACCTTATCTTCACTTAATACGGTTCCACTCAACATCACCCCCTGGCCGATAAAGTCGGCAACAAAACGACTGGCCGGTTGATGGTAGAGATTGTAGGCCGTGTCCAGTTGTTCCATTTTACCTTTGTTGATGACGCCGATCTTGTCGGCCATGGCGAAGGCCTCAAACTGATCATGGGTAACCAAAATGGCTGTGATCCTCTCTTTTTTTAGTATGTCGCGAATCTCTGGTACCAGTTGTTCGCGTAGCTCCACATCGAGGCTGGAGAAGGGTTCATCCATGAGCAAAAGGCTGGGCCGTGGAGCCATCGCCCTTGCAATGGCAATACGTTGTTGTTGTCCACCGGATAATTGATGTGGGTACTGCTGAGCATAGTCGGGTAGTCCCACCAGTTGTAGAAGTTCATTGACGCGTTTATCCCGTGCGTGTTTCTTCATCTTGGTGATGCCAAAGGCGATGTTGTCTGCCACAGTAAGATGCGGGAACAGGGCGAAGTCCTGAAACACCATACCTATGCGGCGTTTCTCAGGTGGCACATGTAGTTGACGGCTACTGACTACCCCATGCTGGATGTTGATCTTGCCTTTGCAGACTTTTTCAAATCCGGCAATGGCTCTTAATAAGGTGGTTTTGCCACAACCACTGGGCCCTAACAGGCAGCCGATCTCGCCGTCACTTAAGGAAAAACTGACGTCACTGATAATGGTTGTATCACCGTAGGCGATATTGATGTTGTTCACATCAAGCAGCATGTTGTTCACCAGGTTGAGCCCGAGCGATGGAGCGGCTGAGCATGATAACAGGGATAATCCCCACCAGGACGATGGCGATGGCGGCACTGGCGGCATCGGCCAGACGTTCGTCACCGGCCAGTTCATAGGCACGTACGGCAAGGGTATTAAAGTTAAACGGTCTTAACATTAGGGTTGCAGGCAACTCTTTTAACACATCCACAAACACCATCAACAGAGCGGTCAATAGTGAGCTGCGCATCATCGGTAGATGGATGTGGCGCAACACCTGCATCGGGCTATAACCCAGCGAGCGACCGGCATCATCCATGGAGAGTTTGATCTTGCCCAGCCCCGCTTCAACTGTCTGTACCGAGACGGAAAGAAAACGTACGCTATAGGCAAACAGCAGGCCAACAATAGTGCCACTTAATAGCAGGCCGGTGGAAATGCCGAACTGTTCACGCATCCACGCATCCAGCACATTATCAAACCAGGCGAAGGGGATCATGACGCCCACCGCCAACACGGTACCGGGCACCGCATAGCCCATAGCCGCAATACGTACAGCAGTATTCATTGCCACATTGCCGCGTAGGCGTTTGCCGTAGGCCATCAGCAGGGCAATCAGCAAAGCAATCACTGCAGCGCTACCTGCCAGCATCAGGCTATTAAATATCAGGCTAAAGAAACTGCTATCAATCATCTCGCCAGCGGTTTCGATACTCCAGTACATCAGTTGTGTTGCGGGGAGGATAAAGCCGAATAGCACTGGCAGCAGGCAGACGATAAAGGTAATGGCGGCACGGCCGGGTGTCAGAGTAATACGCGGCATGGGTTTGTAGTTTTGGCTGTTGTGGTATTGCGCCTGACGACGGGACCAGCGTTCGATGACCACCAGGGTAAAGACAAATACCAGTAGCATGGCGGAGAGCTGGGCCGCTGCGGCACTGTCACCCAGCCCCAGCCAGGTACGGAAGATGCCGGTGGTGAAGGTATCGACACCGAAGTACTGCACGGTACCGAAATCTGCCAGGGTCTCCATCAGCGCCAGTGACAGGCCGGTAATGATCGCCGGACGTGCCAGTGGCAGGGCCACCTTAAACAATACCTTCCAGGGACCCAGCCCCAGGCTGCGGCCCACATCCAATACACAGGCCGACTGCTCCAGAAAGGCGGCACGGGCCAGCAGATAGACGTAGGGGTAGAGCACCAGAGTGAGCATTATTATTGCCCCCCAGAGGGAGCGGATATCGGGAAAGAAGTAGTCGCCAAAGCCCCAGCCAAAGGCCTCTCGCAGGGCGGTCTGTATCGGTCCGGCAAAATCCAGCATGCCGGTATAGGTGTAAGCGATGATGTAGGCGGGCATAGCCATGGGCAGCAGCAGAGCCCACTCAAAGATGCGCCTGCCGGGGAAAACCGTAGCGGTGACCACCCAGGCGGTACTGACACCGATCAGTAAGGTACCGAGGGCGACACCAATAAGCAGGATTAGGGAGTTACTGATGTAGCTGGCGAGCACCGTATCTGCCAGGTGTCGCCATACCTCACCACTGGGGGTGAAGACAAAACTGAAGATCACCAGTACCGGAAGGGACAGTAACAGGGTGATCAAAAACACAGAACCGCGCCACCAGTCGGGGCGCGGTAATCTGAATAATGCATTTTTTGTTTGCGTGTTAAACGCTTTTTCTTGCATACATCTTAATAACAGGTTTTCACCTGACTTCCATTATCGCCAACCGGCGCGGTCCATTACACGTACTGCCTCGGCGTTATATTTGCCCAGCAGGTGTAAGTCCAGAGTGTCGGCCTTATAGGGTCCCCAGGCACTGAGGCCTTTGCTGATCTTGATACCAGACTTAACAGGATATTCGTTGTTTACTTCTGCGTACCAGGCCTGCGACTCATCATTCACCAGGAACTCCAGTAGTTTGATGGCATTGGCCTTGTTGTGTGCATGTTTGGTTACTGCACCGCCACTGATATTGACATGAGTTCCACGGCCTTTTTGATCTGCCCAGAACAGCTGCACCTGCTCGGCGGCGGCCTTTTCGTCTGCTTTCCTGGATTGCAGCATGGCACCGTAGTAATAGGTGTTGGCGATAGCGATATCACACTGGCCGGCGGCCACGGCCTTGATCTGGTCACGATCACCGCCCTTTGGGGTACGGGCAAAGTTCTTCACCAGTCCCTTCACCCAGGCCTCGGTTTTGGCCTCGCCCTGATAGGAGATCATC
>JAOUJT010000206.1 GCA_029883105.1 Gammaproteobacteria bacterium | reverse complement strand
GCTCCGGCAATCTGAATATTCATGTCGGTAATGGACGATACCGCACGGGTGATATCCCCCAGAGTTGTACCTGCGATGGCCGATTTCTCCACGCTTTCCGTGGCCTTCACCTGACCGGCCTGCATGGCACTTACCGCCTCTTTGGTGCTGGCCTGAAGACGTTCAATCATCTGCTGAATCTCTGCGGTGGATGCCTGAGTACGTGATGCCAGCGTACGCACCTCGTCGGCGACCACGGCAAAGCCGCGACCCTGTTCGCCGGCACGTGCCGCCTCGATGGCGGCGTTGAGCGCCAACAGGTTGGTCTGCTCGGCGATGTCACGGATAACGTTTAGCACCGAACCGATGTTGAGGCTTTCATCGCTCACACGACCGATAACCGTTGAGGCACGCTCTACCTCTGCGGCCAGGCTCTGTATCGACTGCACCACGCTTTCCACCAACTCATTACCCTGTTGTGACTGACCATCCGCGTGACGGGTTTCTTCGGCTGCGTGAGCAGCACTGCGAGCCACCTCCTGAGCCGTCGCCGCCATCTCGTTGATCGCTGTGGCAACCTGCTCGGTCTCGCGCTGCTGACCCGCTACACCAGTGTTGGTCTGCTGCATCACTGCAGCCAGACGCTCGACACTACTCAATAGGGTGTTATTAGACTCCATAATACCGGTGATCAGGGGGCGCAACTGCGCCACCATATTGCCCGTCTGGTACGACAATATATCGATCTCATTGCGGCTGTCGGCAGAGGCCTGGGCAGAAGAATTTATCTGCGCAGTCAGATCACCACCACCGATTCGTGCCAGGGTGTGGGCAATATTTGTGAGTGGTTTAAGGGTCGTTCTCAAGGTCAACAGTATGATGGCGACAATCACCAATGCCGCGATAACCGAAATACCGATCAGGCTATTGCGCAGCACCACTGCCGTTCTGGTAAATTCACTGGTATAGCTGCCTGCAGCCACCACCCAATCCCAACCCTTCACATACTGGTAGGCCACGACCTTGTCCTGAGCAACCGGGTCATTTGCCCCTTTCCAGATATAGTGAAAATAGCCACTGTCTCCATCCAGCAGCTTTCCAAATACCTTCTCTCCAGAATAATCGGCCATCTCGACCAGATTTTTTCCTTCCAGAGAGGGGTGCAAAACCAATACCCCCTTATTCTTCGCCTTGGCAGAAATGGCATAGGCATAACCCGTATCACCAAATTTGACCGAGGCGATCTTCTCTTTCAGTTTGGCAAACTGGCCGGTATAGTCGAAACCGACATAGAGGATGGCGATGACTGACCCCGCAGCATCCTTCACCGGTGTGTATTTTGCCATATAGTGTTTGCCGAACAAGAAGGCAGGACCAAAATAGGTCTGCCCACTCATGAGTATTTGGTAGCCGGGATGTTTCTTGCCCAGATAGGTACCGAAGGCACGAGAGCCATCGCTCTTACGCAAAGATGTGGAGACACGCAGGAAGTCATCACCGTTACGCATAAAGATGGTGGCGGTACCGCCGGTCATCTTGGTGAAGGTATCAGGAAAGGTGAAATCGCCATTCAGTACCTTGCCCTCATGGGTCAAGACCGGTACCTGTTCTTTGCCGATTTGTACCGTTATCTCCTTATTCAGCGCTAGCTGTTCGGTAAACATATTAAAAAAGATATCGCCCAGTTTGTCTGTACTGTTGAGCAGGCTTTCGTGGAAAAACTCCAGGTTGTTGGCAATCAGCTTCACTTCATTCTGCAGCTGGTGCTCTACCACCTCTTCAATTCCAGCCGTGGTTTGTATGGAAATAAAGGTTGTCATAGCGGAGAAGATCGTCACCACCACTGCTAGGACAATGGCGGATATTTGATAGGTCAGGGAGGTATTTCTAAATTTTTCCGAAAGTGCCATTGCTGCTGTCCTCTACAGTAAAAATTGTGGGTCGGAACAATACCGTTACACCGGTAGGACTACAAGCCACACCAAATATTATTCACCTCTTTTTCACAGTTTTAAGCTTTAGCACTGTTCCCAAGGCAGGTCTGCAAAGCGCCAACCGCCCTGGCTGCTGCGGTGGTGATGTTCGTCCAGCTCACCTTCAAAGCCTTCACTGACGTTGTACACATCGGTAAAACCGTTTTCCAGCAGCAACTCACCCGCTTCCAAAGAACGTTTGCCACTGCGGCAGATGAGGACTATGGGTACATTTGCCTCACTATGATGGTCTGAGATGCCGCCGAGGATAAGCTTGCGAATATCGGTGACAAAATGAGGATTAATGGTCCAGTCTGGTTCATCGATCCAAGGGATATGTACAGCGCCTGCGGGATGGCCGACAAACAGGAACTCCATGTTCGAGCGTACGTCTACCAGCAGTGACTTGGGGTTTTCCTGTAATAACGTCCACGCCTGTTTTGGTGTCAGTGACCTGGGTGATTTATCTGGCATTTTCTTGTCCTCGTAATCTATCTGTTCAGATTAACGGCTATTGCAGGAATCACAACCTATTTGGTTTTCACGTTACAATAGCGAACATGAACAAGATTAATATTCCACCCAAATCCCTGATGCGCCCCATTGGACGCGCCATCGTTGATTACGACATGATCCGTGATGGTGACCGTGTGCTGATCGGTGTCTCTGGCGGGAAAGACTCCTTGAGCCTGTTGCATATCCTTAAACACCTGTCGACCTATGCGCCGGTGAAATTTGAACTGGCGGCACTGACCATTGATCCGCAGGTAGAGGGCTTTGATCCCTCTGCGCTGAAACAATATATAAAGGCTATGGGCATTCCCTACTTCTATGAGGAGTACCCTATCGAGGCGCAGGCACAAAAGAGCATGAAGAAGGACTCCTTCTGCTCCTTTTGCTCGCGCATGAAACGCGGCCTGATGTACTCGGTGGCACGCCGTGAAGGTTATAATGTTCTGGCTCTTGCACAACATCTGGATGATCTGGCCGAGAGTTTTTTACTCTCGGCCTTTCACCAGGGTCAGCTGCGTACCATGAAGGCCCACTATTTAAATGATGATGGTGATATCCGTATCATCCGTCCCCTAGCCTATGTGCGCGAACCACAAACCGCAGACTTCGCCAGCGAGCATAAATTGCCGGTCATCCCCGATAGCTGCCCGGCCTGTTTCTCTATGCCAACTCAACGTGATCATGTGAAACAACTTTTGCGTAGTGAAGAACAACAAAGCAAGAACATCTACCAAAATCTTCTGGCGGCCATGCGGCCCTTGATGCTGGAAGGGGGAGTTCCGGGCCACCCATCGACGGATACCAACGACCAATGACAGATATCAATAAAAAAATTCGTTACCGTCTGCGTGCTGTTTTAGCACGAGGGCTATTGGTTTTGTTCGCCATCCTGCCCTTGCGGCTCAGCCATGGCATTGGCTACCTGATTGGTATTGTCGGAAATCTGTTTCATAACGAAATGCGTTATGCCTCACGCATCAACATCCGTATCTGTCTGCCGCAACTGTCCGCATTGCGCCAGTTAACACTCACTAAGCGCTTTCTCATCGAAACCGGTAAAACCTTCACCGAAACCAGTGCCATGTTGTTGTGGCCGAAGTGGCTTATCCTGAGAACCATAAAGAGTGTTGACGGTGAAGAACTGGTACAACAGGCTCAGTCCGAAGGCAAAGGGGTTATCTTCGCCATCCCCCATCTGGGTTCGTGGGAAATGATCGGGCTCTATTGTTCCAGCCGCTATCCGATGACCTCACTCTATCGCCCTGCACGTCTGCAAGCCATGGATGCGACCATTCGCCGAGGCCGGGAACGCTTCGGTGCACGTCTGGTTCCCACCGATAATCATGGTGTAAGGGCGCTGTTAAAGGCCCTGTCCAGGGGCGAGACCGTTGCCATCCTGCCGGATCAGGTGCCTACCCAGGGACAGGGGCAATACGCGCCGTTCTTCGGCATCCCCGCCTATAGCGCTACCCTTTTATCGCGCCTGGCAGAAAAGACCCATGCGGTGGTGATATTTACCTATGCGCAACGACTCTCCTGGGGGCGAGGCTATCGGCTCCATTTTCTTCCCCCTCCCGAGCCGATCAATAGCAGCAACTTGCCAGAGTCTGTCGCCGCCGTTAATAAAGGGGTAGAGATGTGTGTGAGAGAATGTCCAGAGCAATACCAGTGGGGTTACCGGCGTTTCAAGAACCCGCCTGAGGGTGAATCATCTATCTATTGAGCCCATCGTTCCAACCAGCGCATCGTTCACTTGGCTTTACTCCGTGCATGTCTCTATAGTGAGAAGCCGATTAGAAGATAATAATTAAGAGCAGCTGTAAGATATGCAGAATATGGAAAAAACCGACAAACCAAGAATGTATACGTCCATCTTCAAACATCACTTTCGCCCGCTAATCATGCGTGCGGTTTTGAGCCTGTTCTCATGGCTTCCTCTATCGCTTAACCACCGCCTGGGTGCACTCATCGGCAGACTAAGCTATGCCATCAATAATAGTATTCAGCGTGTGGCCCGTATCAATATCCAGCACTGCTACCCGGATATGGAGGTGGCTGAGCAGGAGCTGCTGATTAAGGATTATTTAATCGAAACCGGTAAAACTCTGACCGAAACCGGCGTAATGTGGCTGCAAAAAGAGAAACAGATCCTCAACAAGATCAAGGCCGTCAGTGGCGAGGAGCTGTTGCAGGCAGCCTTCGAGGCAGGACAAGGTGTCATTCTTGCGGCACCACACATGGGCTGTTGGGAGATCATTGGTCATTATTGCTCATCTCACTACCCCATGACCTGTATGTACCGCCCACAAAAAACCAAACTCGTAGACCATATGGTGCGTACCGGACGTACCCGCTTTGGTATGAAGCTGGCCCGTACCGACGCCAGTGGCATCAAACAACTCATTCAGGCCCTGCGGTCAGGTGAGATGGTGGGAATCCTACCGGATCAGGTGCCGCAACCCGGGCAGGGGGTCTTCTCCAACTTCTTTGGCTCCCCTGCCTACAGCACCACTCTGCTGCCTCGCTTGGCAAAAAAAACCGGTGCTCGAGTCATTTTCACCTTTGCCGAACGCCTGAGTAACGCAGAGGGATACCACATACATTTTCTACCCGCAGCGGATGAGATCTATCACCCGCAACTGGAACATTCCGTGACAGCAATGAATCATGGAGTAGAACAGTGTATCCAGTTGTGTCCGCAACAGTACCAGTGGGGATATAAGCGTTTTAAAATTCGCCCACCTGGTGAAGGCAGTTATTACTAAAGACCC
>JAOUJT010000205.1 GCA_029883105.1 Gammaproteobacteria bacterium | reverse complement strand
AAGAAATGGGAAAATAAATGGGATGCCGTTTCATCAAAAGAAGACAAAGATTATAGGAATTTCAAGCTTAAAACCTTGGGGAATTTAGCAATTATAACACAATCCTTAAATGCTTCGATTCGTGATTCAAATTGGCCAACTAAGAAAAGCGGTAGTGGAAATAAAGAAGGCTTGAAGCATTATTCTGGGGGAATAGAAACATTAGCGCCCTATCTAGAATTGAGTGAATGGAATGAAACTGAAATTGAAAAAAGGACTGACTTTCTACTAAATAAGGCCACTGAGATATGGGATGCAGAAGAAATACCTGTGCCTAACAAAATATAAAAAACAGGCCTTGCTTGGCTAAATGCTTAAAGCAGTATAACAAATCAATCAATCCGACTTGCGAACACGCGCGTTCTCTTGAGTCAGCTTCAACATTTTTTGATGTTTGAGCTTGGTAGCCAACTGGATGGCAAGCCGGTTATCTCGGTCGTTAGGCAGATATAAGGAAGGTGTTAACTTGGCTTTTAGTGAAGCAACAAAACTAATAGTAAGAAAAAAATCACATCTCCAATGCTGCTTGTGTAAACATGTGGGTATAGAAATACATCACATCATACCTCAAAGCGAAGGTGGACCTGACGATGAGTCTAATGCTGCTCCTCTATGTCCTGCCTGTCATGAAATTTATGGCGACAATCCAAAAAAACGAAAGTTTATAACTGAAGCTAGAAATCTGTGGTACGAAATCTGCGAGTCTCGATATCGCGTAGATGGCAAAGAGATTATGGATATAAAAAATACAATAAAAACACTGCCAACATCAGACACCTTGCTTGATATAAAAGATCAAATAATATCGGCGTTAAAATCCGATCCAAAAATAACAGATATCATAGGTGTTACATCTGACGATTCAGTATCTGAAATCCTCAAAGAGTTAGATATCTATGATTTGATTACATATTTTATTCACTCGGCAGCAATTCGTGATGATAAAAATAAAGAGTTGATTTTAATGCCGGACTTATGGCCTGAAGAGGATGGACACGCCGAATTACTTTCCGAGTTTACAGATAAATTTGGAAAGCTTACTTTATATGCAATTGTAGATGGAATTATCAACGAACTTGGAATTCCTGAAAACAAAGGACTTACTACAGCTGAAACAGTCGAAATATTGCATCAAGCATCCATCAAAATGACACTGCTTATTTTTGTTTTTAATGGTGAATTAATGGCTGGTTTAAATGAGAATGGCGAAATAATGTGGTGGAAGAACGAAACTAGTGTCTAACAAGTGGTCAAGCATGCTCCCTTTGGTCGCGGGACCTCGGGCTGCCTCGTAGAGTGCTTGGTGTCCCCGTAAAGTGTGATTTTTTTAGTAACAGTCCCTTAACTGGCGTGAGTTTTCTATGAATGTGACTATCCCCTTAACGCATGATCAAAAACTTACTGTTGTATACAGAGTTGAGCCTGGCTGCCTAGGGCCAGATGGTTTGCAACAAATCCAGGCGTTTTGTGAATTTGCACAAAAACAGATTGAGACTGCGAAGTCCAATTATCTTCTTTGGGTGATTGTTCCAAGGCTAGATAAGACGATCGATGAAGCAGAATACAGACTGCATGACAAAAGGCTACCTATGGATAAAGTGTCTATGTATTTGAAAATGTTCGATACTAATATCGATGAGTTAGAAGGGCGCTTGTTAGAACAGATAGCGCTATTGATAGAGGATTTTTTAGAGCGGGGCGAAAAGTAACAAAACAATCTCTAGTCTGCTATCTTTGAACTGTTAAGTGTATGCAAGTCGTAGATTATGAAAGTGACTCGTTGATTATCCCTACAAACAACAAGGAGAGAAGTGATGGCCGTATACAAGTGTGAGGTATGTGGAATGAGTATAGGCACGATGACCTGCGGGACATGTGGAAAAGAGCTTGAGCATAGCTCGATCACCACAGAAACCGGTGAGACCGTTCATGTATCTGAGTGCCCGGATGGACATGGTAAGATCAAATCCCCCATGTGCTGTGGACAGGATATGACACGTACAGACTAAACACCTCATCTATCTCATGCGTTCTATACGGTGATATCTCGTCTCATTTCGAGAGCCGTGGTGCAGGAGCAGAAAAGAGATGATTGCTGACTTGGAACGCCGACAGTTTCTTCGACACTTAATGCTGTCTGCACTCATGGCTGCGGGTGCCCCGCTTGGTACACGCAGGGCCATGGCAAATCCTTCAGGGTTAATACAAAGGGCCATACCCTGCAGTGGGGAAAGGATACCGGTTATTGGCATGGGTACCTGGCTAACCTTTGATGATGACAGTGAAGCAAGCAAGCAGAACCTGAGTATGGTGTTGCAGACGTTTTTTGCTAGAGGAGGTCGCTTAATCGATACATCGCCAATGTACGGTGTTGCAGAGCGACTGTTGGGAGAGTTATTGCCACGGCTAAGCAATTCGCACAGCTTATTCTCTGCCACCAAGGTGTGGACACTGGGGCAAGAACACGGCATAACACAGATGCAGCAATCGCTGTCCTATTTGGGTTTGGATCGCATTGATCTGATGCAAGTACACAACCTGCTTGACTGGAAGCTGCATTTGAAGAGTTTAAGAAGCTGGAAGGAAGAAGGCATTATACGCTACATCGGTGTGACCACTTCACATGGGCGGCGACACGATGAGCTGGAAAAAATACTCAAGTCAGAGCCTATCGATTTTGTTCAGTTCACCCTGAACCTGAATAACCGCGAGACAGAGAAACGTTTATTACCGCTGGCGGCGGAGCGCGGGATCGCCACGATCATCAACCGGCCATTTGAAGGCGGTAATCTGTTTCGATATGTAAAGGGGCATGAGCTGCCCGGTTGGGCAGAGCAGCTAGATATCCAGCACTGGTCGCAGTTTTTTCTCAAGTACATCATCTCGAATCCAAATGTCACCTGCACCATACCGGCCACCTCAAAGGTAGAGCATATGAAGGAAAATATGGCTGCCGCCTATGGCTCTCTTCCTGATGCTCAATATCGTCAGAGGATGCGTCAGGTATTTGATTCGTTACTCTGATTTTTAATATGAATTGGGCGGGAGATCATTGTGTAAGCAAACAACAATAGGTGCATAAGTAAAAATCGGGTCCACGTATATGGCTCCTGACACCTTTATTGCCCAAGTTCTTCGATACGACAGCCCTCATCAGGAAGCTCTATCTCTACCGTTGAATGGTAAAGACCATACCCCTGTAATATATTTTTTACGTTCTGCTTGAGTAACATGTATTCCTCTGCGGTAAGTTTACTATTGCTTACCAGATGTATGGAGAACACATGATGCGTATCGTCTAAGGACCAGATGTGGGCATGGTGCAATGACTGAATCTTATCCACTGTCAGGATTTGTTTCTGCAGATCTTGTATGTCGATCTCTTCTGGCGCGGCCTGCAAAAAGACCGGGATGATGGCTTTAATGTTCTTTATCACGTTGTAAAGAATATAAATAGTGATGAGAACAGCCAGCGCCGGGTCGAGAAACTGTATGTCTTTAAACATCAGTATAATGGCAACGATGAGTACTGCGACCCAGCCCAGCACATCCTCCAATAGATGCAGACCTACGGAGCGGGCATTGACCCCTTTCTCTTTTATCAGGTTCAGCATGGCATAGCCGTTTACAAGGATACCAACGATTGCCAGTATCACCATGCCCTCGGCATGGGAGGGTTCCGGGTTGAAGATGCGTGGGATTGCCTCAGACAGGATATAGAATGAGCTGGTTAAGAGGATCAGGGTGCTGATGAGTGCGCCCAGTAGGGCAAAGCGTTTAAACCCATAGGTGTAACGCCGATCTCCACGTTTATGTGATACATGTTCAAAATACCATGCCTGTCCGAGGGCAAAGGAGTCACCCAGGTCGTGTACTGCATCGGCAAGGATAGCGGTACTGTTGGTAAGTGCGCCGCCAATAAACTCGATAATCGTGAAGCCCAGATTGAGGAAGAAGGCAATGCGAATATTTTTTGTGCTGGAGTGATGGTGATGTGTATGCGCCATAAATATGCATGCCATAGTAAATGCCTATCTGTGCATTGTTGAGCTGAACCATTTTAGAGTCAATAGATCTTGTCAGTTATGGCTTTCATATGTTATTCCACGGTGAAGTATATTGGTGCGCTGTATGATCTGAACACGGATTTTTTTCAGGATATCGAGCATGAAATCTGTTTTTAGCTGTGCCATAATAATATTCGTGTTTAGTAATTAACTTGAATACCCTGCTGTTTGCGATAGGTTTTTTATTAGCGACAGTACGATTTGCAGCAGGGTTGTATATGAACCGTGAATTTTTTAGGGCCACAAAGATTTATTGCCATTGATGGCGCATGTCTGAACCGTAATCTTGGTCTCAGATCATCTCTTCTGCCCGCTCTGTTATTTCTGCTCTCTTTCGTTTTATCTCCCGCTCATGCTACACCATTATTAGTATCTGATACCGAGACAGCAGCTGCGGGATATTATCAGTTGTCGTGGGAATATCCGTCATTAAGTCCTACTCTTTCGGTACTTGAAGAATCGGATCATGAGGATTTTTCTGTTGTAAAAATAATCTACCAGGGTTCAGATCGTGCCTCTGTGTTTAGTGGTAAGCCAGATGGCGATTACTATTATCGGCTTAAATTAATTTCACCTGTGCATAGTCAGTACAGCAATACTGTACGGGTGATTGTCAAACATCATTCATTATATAAAGCGTGGTGGTTTTTTCTGCTTGGAGCAGTCGTTTTCGTGACGACCACAGGATTGATTTATCTGGGTAGTCGACCATCAGGCCCCGGCAATGAATAACCTCTATATCAATCGTGCCCGTCTGCAAGAGGATATAGATACACTTGCTGCTATTGGCCGACATGAAGACCATGGCCTTTATCGTATGGCCTTCTCGGAAGGTGATATGGAAGCACGGGAATGGTTTCTATCCCAGGTAGAAGATGCCGGCCTTGAGGCCTATCAGGATGGTGCTGCTAACCTGCATGCAAGGCTATATTGGGAGCCAGATCGCCCCAGCATCATTATGGGCTCGCATTTGGATACGGTACCGGGTGCCGGGCATCTGGATGGTGCAGTGGGTGTGCTGGTGGCACTGGAATGTTTACGCTGTTTTAAAGAGCAGGGCTTGAGGAGCCAGTTTCCGTTGGAGGCCATCGCCTTTAGTGATGAGGAGGGACGTTTTGGCGGGATGTTGGGCTCCC